>CAYFWA010000127.1:4075-10586 GCA_964346625.1 uncultured Myxococcales bacterium | reverse complement strand
CGTCGATGCCGTATGGAACGCTCGGCGCGTGGGGAGCGCTCGCGGCCGGGGGGGGCGGCGCGGCCGGCCGCACCGACGGCCAATCCGCGAACACCTCGTCCAAGGGAGCCTGCGCCTGGGCCCAGGCCATGGCCGGCGTGAGCCGGCGCGCGACGAGCCACTGGGCGAGCTGGTCGTGCAGGTCGTCGCCGGCCGGGCCCCGCGTCGCCGGATCCGGGGCCACCAGGCCTTGCACCAGGTCCGAGAGCTCCGGCTCCAGGGCCGGGTGCGCCGGCACGCGGCCGGCCTGCACGGCCTTTAGCGTGGTCGCGGCGTTGCCCCGCAGAAACAGCGGGTCCGCGGTGATGAGCTCGTAGAGCATGGCCCCCAGGGAAAACAGGTCCCCCGAAGGCGTGACCTCGCCGCGCGTGATGACCTCGGGGGCGAGGTAGGCCGAGTCGGCCCAGTGGGTGTCCGGCGCGGAGCGGCGCGCGTAGGACAGGGCCTCGGCCACCCCGAAGTCCAGGATTCGCACGCCCCCCTCCCGGGGAACCAGGACCTTGGAGGGGCGCAGGGCGCCGTGGGGCACGCCGGCGGCGGCCCCCGGGTGCAGTCGGAAGCAGTGCGCATAGTCCAGCGCATCGGCGATGCCCATCGCCAGCGCCACGGCCGCCTCCGGGGGCAGCCGTCGGCCGCGGCGATCCAGGCTGGTGAGGAGCTGCTGGAGGCTCACGCCGTCCACCAGCTCCGATGCCACGTAGTAGGCGCCGCTGGCCTCGTCCGTGCCGCACTCGAGCACCCGCACGATGTTGGCGTGCCCCAGCGCGGCGCCGAGCCGCGCCTCGTGCACCAGGCGCCGCACGAACTCGGGATCCTGGGCCACGTGATCGTGGACCCGCTTGACCACCACGGTCTTTTGGAACCCCTCCACCCCCTGCAGCCACGCCACGTAGAGGTTGGCGGTGGATCCGGTGCGCAGCTCGCTGACGCACTCGTAGGGACCCAGACGAAACGAGGTGAAGGCCATCGGGCGATATCCTAGCACCCAGATCCGGGGCTGGTAAGGGCTCGTCCCCAAAGGTCCCCCGAATGGGAGCCGCCGAGCCAGTTTCTACGAGCCAGTTTCTACGAGCGCACTCACTCCAGACCGGAGACCTCCAGCAGGAACAGAATCACGGCTCCGACGCCGAAGTGGCGGTCCTCCTCCAGGGAGACGTTGGCGTAGGTCTCGAAGGTGCCCGCGGTGGTGGGCCCGGAGATCCCCGTCACGTAGGGACGGTCCTGGGCGTCACGGAGCACCCGGTCGCGCACCCCCTCCAGGGCGAGCCGCACGGTGGGGAGCACGTCGGCCTCGAGGTACCCGTAGCGGTAGCCCCGGGCCAGGCCGAAGCCGAACAGGGCCGCGGCGCTGGTCTCCCGGTAGATCTCCCCGGGGTGATCCATCACGGTCCACCAAAGCCCGGTGGCGTCCTGGGTCTCGCTCACGGCCTCCATCTGGGCCGCGAGCAACTGCTCCACGGGCCGATCCCGCTCCCCGCGCAGCCGCCGGGCGCGCAGGTAGTCGTAGCCCGCCACCGTCACCCAGCCGTTGCCCCGGGCCCACAGCACGTCGGGGTCGGGCGCCGGCGGCCACTGGTAGGCGTGGTAAAAGAGCCCGGTGTCGGACTGCAGCGTGTCCCGGAAGATCAGGAGCTGGCTCCCCAGCTCGTCCAGGTGGCGCGGCTCCCCGGTGTGCTCGGTCCACCGGGTCAACGTGGTGCCGAACATGAACAGCGAGTCGAGCCACAGGGTGGCGCCGAACAGGTCCTGGGTGCCCAGGTGGCTGATCCCCCCCTCCTCGGTACGCAGCGCCTCCTCGTCCAGGTAGCGGATCACGTCCTCCACCACGGCCCGGTAGGCCGGCTCCCCGGTCTCCTCGTACAGGGCCAGGGCGGTGAGCGCCGGTGGACAGTGGTCGCTCCAGGTCAGCGGGTAGCCCTGCTCCAGGTGGTGATCCATCCAGGCCTGGTAGTAGTCCCGAAAGCGCGCCTCGCCGGTGATCCGATACAGCTCGGTGAGGGCGAACATCAGCGTGCCCTCGCCCCAGTCCCAGGCCTGCTGCTCTGCCGGGTGCTCGGCCACGTAGCGATCCGCGATCTCCACCGCCAGGGCGACCTCGTCGGAGCCCGGTTCCCGCTGGGCCACGTAGCAGGCCTCGTCGGGGGGCTCCCCCGGGGTGCACACGTCGGGGAAGTCCCAACTCGGCGCGGGCTCGCCGCCGTCGCACTGGGGGGCGGCCACCGTGGCCGCGATCGCGAGCAACAAAAGCGCTAGGCGCACAGAGTCATGGTCCTTGCCGGGCGAGCCGTTGGGTGAGAATTGCATGAGGGTTGGCATCTTATCACGGGATGCGAGAGCCACCCACCGCGGGGACGGAGGGATCACGGAGCAGAGATGATGTATCGATGTGTAATGGCTGGTGCCATCATGAATCATGATGCATACTTTGGATATGCATACGAAAAGCGTCCAGATCTCGATAGATACAGAGCTGCTTCGTGAGATCGATTCGCAGCCCGAGACCAAGGAGGTGGGGCGGTCGGCGGTGATACGCAAGGCGCTGCGTCTCTTTCTCGAGCTCAAGCGGCGCAAGGAGATCGACGACGCCTACGATCGCGGCTACGCCGGGCGGGGCGACGCCTCCTTGGAAGAGCTCGAGGAGTTGATGGGGGCGCAGCAATGGCTCGAGCAGTGAGCCGCGGGGATATCTGGATGTTTCGCTTCGCCGCGCCGGACAAGCGGCGGCCGGTGCTGGTGCTGTCGCGGCAGCGAGCGCTGGCTCACCTGCGGACTGCCGTGGTGGCGCCCATCACGACCGCGATCCGGGGGCTTCCCAGCGAGGTCCACGTCGGGGTAGACGATGGGCTGAAAATGCCCTCGGTGGTCAACCTCGATCACCTCTACACGGTCCCGCAGGCCGAGCTTCGAAGGTACCTGGGACACCTGGACGACAAGCGAATGCGCGAGGTATGCGAGGCCGTGGAGGTGGCGCTGGGCTGCCGCTGACGTGGGTTCCTGCTGCGTGAGGGATCTGCCATGGGCTATGGCCCCGATCACGAATAACCTGATCGTTGAGGCCGCCGATCCATCAATGCTGTCTGCGTCGCTCGTCGGTTAAATACGTCAATGTATTCACCCTCCTCGCTCCCCGATGGCTCCCTCGTGGAGACCGACGCCCGCCTGGTGCTCTACCGGATCCGCGGCGAAGACGGCTTCGCCCTGGTGGCGCGGGGGAGCCACCTGACGGTGGACGGGGAGGGTGGGACGGGGAGGATCTCGCGGGTGGGACGGGGAGGAGCTCGCGGGTGGGATCACCGATCCCGTGGTCGTAGCCGTGGCCCCGACCACGAGGTAGCCCCGAGCGCTGCCGGCCACACCCAAAAGACCTGCCCCCGGCCGCCACCGCCGGCTGGACGAAACCGTCCACCCGCGGGCGGCCGCGACCGCGGCACGCCCCGCGCTTCGGGCTCACGCACCGCGCCAGCCCATCCACCCGGCGCACCCTTTCCGGCTTCGACCGTGATTTCGCGCCATTTTGCCTGGATTCGTTTGCGCGCTCCGCTGCTGACGACACCTGGCATCGTCCTTGCTTCGTAAAGCCCCGCCATGAAGCCCCTCGCCGTACCAATCCTCGCCGTCTCCGTGGTGACCCTGTTCGTGGGGCTGCAGCACCTGGGCACCTTCGCCCTTCACATCCGCCGCCGCGCCAACCTCGCCTTTGGCCTGGCCTGCCTGTCCATGGCCGCCTACGGCCTGCTCAACGTGGGGCAGTACAACGCCGACGGCGCGGCCGCGGCCCGGCCCTACCTGGTGGGCCAGCTCGTGGCGCTGGCCGCGGTGACCATGGCGCTCCTGTGGTTCGTCTCTGCGCTCACCAAGCACCGGATACGCTGGCTGCGGCTGCTGTACGTGGCGTTGACCGCGTGCGCGGTGCTGGCGCTGCTGGACCTCGATGGGCTGTCCTGGTCACGCACCGGCGCCGAGCCCGATCTCCGCTCGCTGCCCTGGATGGCCCCTCAGGTGGTGTACGAGCTCTCCCCGGGGCCGCTGGTCTTCATCGAGGCCGCGCTGGGCCTCGTGGCCCTCGGGACGACGGTGTGGATGGCCGCGCGCCACCTGCGGCGCGGCCCCCGGTCCGAGGGGATCGCCCTCGCCGGGGGGCTGTCGCTGCTGCTGCTCGCCACCGCCAACGACGCCGCCGTCGTCGTGGGGCTGTACCCGGGCGCGTTCACCCTCGAGTACGCCTACCTCGGGCTGGTGGTGATCATGTCCGGCGTCATGTCCCACCAGCTCGCCCAGGCCCACGACACGGCGCAAGAGCTCCACCAGGCCCGCATCCTGCTGGAGGCGCTGGCCCGCCACAGCGACGCCCTGGTGTTCGTCAAGGACGCCGACCTCCGCTACTTGATGGTGAACCAGCGCTTCGAGCAGGAGTTCGGCGTGCGCGCCGAGGACGTGCTGGGGCACACCGACTACCAGGTGTTCCCCCGCCCCATCGCCCGCGCCTTTCGCCAACACGATCGCGAGGTGCTGCGCACCGGCCAGCCCCGCCAGGTCGAGGAGCACAGCGAGGAGGGGCCCGACTCCCCGACCTGGCTCACCACCAAGTTCCCCATCTGCGACCCGCACGGCGTCCCCATGGCGCTGGGGGGGATCGCCGCCGACATCACCGAGCGGGTCCGGACCCAGCACGAGCTTCAGCAGTACCGGGATCGACTCGAGCAGCAGGTGACGGAGCGCACGCGGGATCTGACCCGCACCCGCGACGAGCTGCTGCGCTCCAACCAGGAGCTGGATCGAGCGCGGCGGGAGGCGGAGAGCGCCAACCACGCCAAGAGCCGCTTTCTGGCCACCATGAGCCACGAGATCCGCACCCCCATGAACGGCGTGCTCGGCATGCTGAGCCTGGTGCTCGAGGGGAAGCTGGGCGACGAGCCGCGCGAGAGCCTGGAGCTGGCCCAGCAGTCGGCCACCTCCCTGCTCCGGCTCATCGACGACATCCTGGACTTCTCCAAGCTCGAGGCCGACCGGCTCACCGTGGAGCTGGAGCCCTTCGATCTGCACGCCCTGCTCGACGAGCTGGACCGGATGTACGGCTTGCTGGCCCGGGCCAAGGGCCTGCGGTGGGAGGTCGAGCACGCTCCCGGGCTGCCGCGCGCCGTGCTCGGGGACGCCGGCCGCATCCGCCAGATGCTCACCAACCTCGTGTCCAACGCGCTGAAGTTCACCGCCGAGGGGCGGGTGTCCCTCACGGTGGACGTGGACGAGGCGGGCACCCTGCCCCGCTTCCGCTTCGTCGTCACCGACACCGGCGTCGGGATCCCGCCCTCCCAGAAGGAGCAGGTGTTCGGCGAGTTTCAACAGGCCGATCCCTCGGTGACCCGGCGTTATGGAGGCACCGGGCTCGGGCTGGCCATCAGCCGCCGCATCGCCGAGCGGCTCGGCGGGGATCTCCGGCTGGACAGCGCCGAGGGGCAAGGCACCGCCGCCACCCTGCGCCTCCCGCTGCCGCTTTGCAGCACGGCCATGCTGAAGGGCCAACCGGCGGGCGACCCGACCACTGCCACCGAGGCTGCCTGCGAGACGGGGTCCGAAGCGGAGCCCGAAGCGGAGCCCGAAGCGGAGCCCAAGACCGGAACCGGAACCGAAACCGGAACCGGATCCGGGTCCGGATCTCTCGGTGAGCCGCATCCCCAGGCGGCGGCGCACCATCGGGGCGCTCCCCGCGTGCTGGTGGTGGAAGACAACATCGTCAACCAGCGCGTGGTGCAGCGGCTGCTGGAGAAGCTCTGCTGCCGGGTGCAGGTGGCCGAGGACGGGCTCGTGGCCCTGCAGCGCGTCCGGACGCAGCGCTACGATCTGGTGCTCATGGACTGGGAGATGCCGCGCCTGGACGGGGTGAGCGCCACCGTTCGGATCCGCGAGGAAGAACAGACCGCGCCCGCGGACGCTGCGGGTCGACGCCCGCGCCTGCCCATCATCGGCCTGACGGCCAACGCGGATCGCTCGGCACGGCGCACCTGCCTCGCGGCGGGCATGGACGACTGCCTGGTCAAGCCCGTGAGCCTCGACATGCTACGGTACGCGCTCGAGCAGTGGCTCCGCCCGAAGGACGAGCTCGCGGCCTCCAGGTGACATTGGGCAGGGGATTTCGCGCGGAGGGCAGCGCGGTCGCGCCTACCAGCCTCCCTCTGGCGCGGGCCCCCCGCGGTCGGGCAACCTCGGCTCCGCGCCCTCGTCGAGGGGATCGAAACGATCCCGAGCGTCGTGAGGCCCGGCTGCGGGAGGATCGAGCCGCGCGGGCTCGTCGGGCTCGTCGGGCTCGTCGGGCCACTCCCCGTCGTGGGCGTGGAAGTTGCCGTTGAAGTTGCCGTTGGTGTTCGTGTTGAGGTTGCCGTTGGTGTTCGTGTTGAAGTTGCCGTTGGTGTTCGTGTTGAGGTTGCCGTTGGTGTTCGTGTTGAGGTTGCCGTTGGTGTTCGTGTTGAGGTTGCCG
>CAYFWA010000127.1:0-3975 GCA_964346625.1 uncultured Myxococcales bacterium | reverse complement strand
GTTGCCGTTGGTGTTCGTGTTGAGGTTGCCGTTGGTGTTCGTGTTGAGGTTGCCGTTGGTGTTCGTGTTGCCCCCGGCGTCGAGCCCCGCGTCGGGCACGGTGGCGTCGTTGTTCGTGGCCGTGTTGTTCTGGTTGTCGTTTTGGCCCCCGTCCTCGTCGAGGTGAAGGCAGCCCCCCTGCCCTGCCATCAACCCGGTGGCAATGAGGGTCATCGAAAGGAACCGCAGCCGTGACCAGAACATGATCGGCACCTCCTGTCGCGTCGCGTTGGGATGGTCGAGGGAGGGTCGCGACGACGGAAGAAATCCTACCCGATCCGATCCGCCGGATCCAGAGGTAACTCATGTATGAGTCACCAGAGAGGGACCACCCGATCTCACGAGTCCGGTCTCCCGAGACCGCTCCGCATTGTCGCAATCAGCGATGGGGGGCCGAGTGGACGTTTCCGGCCACCAGCGAGGGTCGGGCCGCCTGACCGTGGCCGGAGTGCCCCTCCCGCCAGAAACGTGTTGACCATCACATTGAATTTCAATTACTTTTCGTCTAGGGGGGCGGGCAATCTCTTCAGCGCTGGATCACGATCGTCGGTATGGACCTTGCAGGATCACGCTATTTCGTACGTCCAATCGACGTCGCAGGAGGTTACGTTCATGCTCACCTGCCAAGGCTCCAAAAAACCGCTCTCGAGCGCGGTGGTCTCCCTCCTACTGCTCCTCGTAGCGATGACCGGGGCGCTGCCGGCCCGCGCCCGGACCCTCAGCGGCCCGGAGAAGCGGTATCTCGCAACGCTGCACAAGAAGATCCACCCCATGTGGGTGGGGGTGGTGCTGGCCCGGGCCGAGCGCGAGCTCGGTCCGCGCGACCCCTTCAACCAACCCAAACGCAAGGCCGTGCTGCGGCTGTGCTTCGACGCGAAGGGCGAGATCCAGTCGGCCAAGGTGAAACAGCCCTCCGGCCACCAGGCCTTCGACGCGACGGCCCGGTCGACGGTGCTGGGGCTCTACGACTTCCCCCGTCCGCCGGCCTCGGCGCGCTCGGACGACGGCCACGTCTACGTGGACTGGACGTTTCACCGCAGCCGCCCCTGGTGCCACCCCTCCCACGCGCGAATCCCCAAGGTCCCCTTCACCGAGACGGTGCTCGGCCGCGGCAGGCTGGGCGAGGCCATCACCCTGCTCGCCCAGGCCCAGCGCAAAGGCCGCCTGAAGCGCTACGGCCACGCCTTCGGACGGCAGCTCATCGCGCTGGCCATCCGCCGCCGCGGCAGCAAGGTGGCCGCGCCGCTGCTCCAGGTGCTCGGGGCGCCCCAGCCGCTACGCGTGTGGCGCACCGTCCTTAGGGGCACGCTGTCCAACGACCAGCTCCGCCTGGCGCTCGAGCGGCTCGCCGCACACGCCACACCCGAGACCGACCGGCTGCTGGCCACCCTGTTCGACATCCACCACTCGGCCCAACCACGGCGGGCCGCCCTGCTGCTGGACGGGATGGCCCGGTGTCCCCAGGCGCTGCGCCACTGCCGCAAAAAGGTCGCAGAGGCCCTGAGCTCGGACAACCCGCACCTAGCGAGCGCTGCGGCTCGGGTGCTCCAAGTGGGTCCGGTGGAGGCGTCGATTAAACAGCGCGCCGAGAAGCGTCTCCTGGAGCTGCTGGGCAGCCGCCGCCCCGCCGACCTGCGAGCGGCCCTCGCGCGCGTGGACGCCGGCAGCGCCACGCCGGCGATCTTGAAGCGGCTCAAACAGCTCGCGCTGCACCCCCGCCAGTCGGTGGCGCTCAAGGCCGCCCTCGCCCCCGCCCTGGGCCGGGTGGGCTCCAAGGCGGCAGGCAAGGTGCTGCTGATGCTCACGTACTCGAAGAAGCGCGCCATCCAGCTCCCCGCGCTGAAGGCGCTGGCCTCGGTGCGCGGCCCGCGACAAGCGCGCTGCTATCGGATGATGGCCCTGATCAAGTCCCGCCGCGCGTCGGCGCCCACCCGGCGCCGGGCCGCCGCCTGCCTGGCGCGCACCTGCCTGCCGGGATTCCGCGCTCAGATCGAGCGCGCGGCCCGGCGACTTTCAACCCCGGTGCGGCTGGGCATCGCCGAGGGGCTGCCCGGCGACGACCCCAAGGCGGAGAAAACCCTGCTGCGGCTGGCCCGCTACCACCGGGGCCGCATCCGACGAGCCGCCCTGTCCAACATGCTCGCCCACCCCCGCCCGGCCTGGCGCCGGGCGCTGCGCCGGGCAGAGCGCAAGCGGCCCAAGGCCTTCGCGCGCCTGCAGTGCCGCGCGCCGCAGGAGGTGAAAACCCGCAAACGGTGTTTCGGTGAGGCCAATGGCGCGGCCCGGATCCGCCTGGCGCGCGCGCTCATCCACCCGGCCCCTGAGACCGTGTTTCCCTGGGTGCTGTCACACCTACGCTCCAAGTCCTGGGAAAAGCGCCTGAAGGCTGCCTACGTGCTGCTCGCCCTGCCCCGCTTGTGAGAAGGCCGGCCACCGCGAGCGTCCCGCCCGTCCCTCCCCTTGGCCTGCCTGGCTCACTCCACAACGTCGTGGATCTCGCTGGCCAAATGAGGTAGATTCCCGCGATCGGTGACGGCGGATCGCCGAAAAGCTCGCAAAATCCACGCCACCGGAGCAATCACCATCCCAACGAAAAGCTGAAAGACGACTCGTACATGGAGAGAAGCTCATGAAAAAAGCTCTGATTTTCGTGATGATGGCCGCCTTGGCGGTGTCCGCGTGCAAAAAGAAGAAGTCCGACGAGGCCCAGTCCGGCGACGACAAGGACATGGCGGCCATGGACATGAAGGCCATGGACATGAAGGCCATGGACATGAAGGCCATGGACATGGACGCCATGGACATGGACGCCATGGACATGGACGCCATGGACATGGACGCCATGAAGGTCGGGGACGATCCGGACGAGGGCAAGAACCTCGAGGCCTGCAAGAAGCTCTACAAGGAGCACTACGGGAAGTTCATGCCGTCGCTGAAGAAGCTCGGCATCACCGCCACGGTGGACGACATCGTGGCCGCCTACGGCGCCGACAAGCCCGAGGGGATCGAGCGCTGCACCAAGCTCACCGCCGAGCAGCTCGAGTGCGCCCTCAAGCAAGCCAACCCCCTCAACGCTCGCAAGCCCTGCAAGCTAAAGCGTAGCCTCGCGCTGTCGGCCCCCTCCAAGTGGCGCAAGGAGCTCAAGCCCGAGGTGAAGAGCCTCAAAGAGAAGGCGCAAGAGCGGATGCAGAAGTGGCTCAAGGGCAAGTGGGTCTACGAGGACAAGAAGTGGAAGCGTAAGCGCGTGCTCACCGTGGACAAGAAGGGCAAGGCCACCGAGCAGCGCTTCAAGGACGGCAAGCCCGACAAGAAGGAGGACTACGAGTTCTCCTTCCGCAACGCCCTGCAGATCCACCGCAAGTGGGGCAACACCACCCAGACCTTCACCTTCTTCAAGCTCAACAACAAGGCGTTCATGATGAGCAGCAACCTGCTGTACAACGTCATGAAGCTGAAGGACAAAAAGAACTTCAAGATGATGCTCAACTCGAGCACCGCGCTGTTGATGAAAGACGGCAAGTGCGTGGTCATCGACCTGCACCTCGCTCAGGAGTTCCCCGCGGAGTGCAAGTGGGGTCGGGACGCCGAGGAGAAGAAGCCGGTGCTGAAGATCTCCTACAAGCGCGGCAAGTGGACTCGCAAGTACAAGTACTTCTACGTGAAGGGGCACCTGATCCACCAGTCTCTGTGGAAAAACAAGTACGAGAAAAAGTAGTCCGGTAATCGTTCCGGGGCATCCCCGAGCCGGCGACACTGGGGTTGCTGGCGCTTGGTGGAATGGCCATGATCCGGCGTCACCGCACTGCCTGAACCGACCGTTCGACCGAATCAACGCCCCGTGGGCATCACATCTGCGGGACTCGAACCTTAGATGGAGGATCTGAAAATGCAGACGAACAGATTTGGACTGGGCCGTGTGATTGTTGCGGCGGGGGG
>CAYFWA010000126.1:11696-11922 GCA_964346625.1 uncultured Myxococcales bacterium | reverse complement strand
GCCCAGCTGTCACTCCAACGCCCCGCTCCCTGTGACAGTCACGCCGTTGCAACCCCAGGAACTGCCCAGCTGTCACTCCAACGCCCCAAAGCAGGCCGACGCTCCAACCTCAAAGCCACACCGGACCGCCAAGCCACCACGTCAGTGAACGGGGGGACGTAGGTTCGGTTTGTCGCTTTCGCCCCCCATGGGACTCGCGAGCTGCTCAAGCGCAGGATGACCCTCG
>CAYFWA010000126.1:9175-11596 GCA_964346625.1 uncultured Myxococcales bacterium | reverse complement strand
TAGCTCCCAGGCCCCAACACGCCCCGCGAAAGCGAGAAATCGAACCTGCGTCCCCATAGCCTGGAGGTGTCCCCAAGCCCAAACCACCCCGCCCCTACAACCTCAAAGCCACACAACCCCCCGCATTGCTGCCGCGAGCTGCTCAAGCGCAGGATGACCCTCGTAGCTCCCAGGCCCCAACACGCCCCGCGAAAGCGAGAAATCGAACCTGCGTCCCCCCGTTCAGCGCCCTGAGCCCCGGCGCGGCCCCTCCAACCTCAAAGCCACACCCAGCCGCGTTCCCAGCTCACAGCCCGCGGGCGTGCTTGTAGGCTAGGCGGTCGCGGATCTCGAGGACGAGGGGGCGCAGCACGGCGTTTTTGGTCTGGCAGTCGCCGCGCAGCTCGGCGGCGTCGGCGAGCATGCGCTCGAGACGAAAGCGCTCCCACTTGCCGAGGCGGGGGCCCAGCTCGCGGATGCCGCCGATGATGTAGTTGTGCTTGAGCCGACGGATCTTGGGGCAGCGGGCCGGGCGCGTGGCGAGCTCCAGGGGGCGCATGGCCTGGTCGAAGGCGCGGTAGTCCTGATCGCGCAGGGCCTTGGCGGCGCGGTGAAACAGCCGACTGAGCAGGCTGGAGATCACCACCTCCCGCTCGGACAGGCCGACCCGGGCCAGGGCGCCGCGCAGCCGGGCGGTGCGGGGATCGATGCGGATGGGAGGCGGAACCGCGTGGGCGGGATCGGTGCGCGGGGCTGCTCCGGCTGCGGGGCCGAGGCCGGGGCCGGCGCCCGCGGACGCGCCCGGATGTTCCTGCCCGCGTCGATCCGAGCCGAGGGCGCGGGAGTGAGACGAAGAGGCCGTGTCCGTACGCGCGCGCACGCGCTGGTGGAGGTGCGCGCTCTTGCGTGGGGACGCGCCAGCGCCGGACCTGGCCGCGGTCTCCGCCTCCGTGCCCGTGCCCATGGCGGCCGGAGCCGGGGCGGCGGAGGCGTCGTCTCCAGTGGACCCGGACCCGCTGCCGCCGCGCTGGCGGCTGTTGGCGTAGAGCAGCACCAGGGCGATGGCGGCGGCGGCCAGGGTGAGGCCGGCGGTCCACAGCACCCGGTTGGGGGGCCGGGGCCGGGGCACCGATGGGCCGGGGGCCGGGGCGGCCGGCGTGGGGGTCGGGGCGCGCAGAGAGGGATCGCCGGCCGTCGGGCCGGCGGCGGCCACGGCGTGCAGCGACGGCAGCGGAGTGGCCTGCCCGCCCAGGGCGGGGGCGAGCTCGCGCCACAGCGCCGTGGCCGAGCCGTAGCGGCGCTCGGGCTCGGCGTGCAGGCAGCGCGCGAGCACGCGGGCCAGGGGCTCCTCGGCCGGGCCCAGCTCGGCCCGCAGGTCGGGGCGCTCGGGCCGCAGGATGGCCTCGCGCACCGCCGCGGAGTCGGTCTGGGGAAACACCGGCTTGCCGGTGAGGGCCTCGTACACGAGGCAGCCCACGCTGTGCAGATCCACCTGGCGCTCGGGTCGGGCGTCGGCGCCGCCGGGGCCCTGGAGCATCTCGGGGGCCAGGTAGCGCAAGGTGTCGAGGTCGGGCTCGGCGTTCAGGTCGGAATCCGGTCCGGGCTCCGCTCGGCGATCGACGCCGACCTCAGCGCTGGCGCTCGCGCCAGCGCGGCGCACCCAAGCCACGCGCAGGGCCGACCAGCCGGCGCCCAGCAGGGTGGGCTCGCCGGGCCCCTCGGCGGAGCCGCCGGCCTCGGGGAAGCGCACCAGGGCGGGCGTAAGGCCACCGTGAACCAGGCCCTGCTGGTGCAGCGCGGCCAGCCCGGCGCACAGCCCGCGGGCCAGGGTGAGGACCTGGGAAAGCGGCAGGGTGCCCCGCAGGGCGAGCTGGGCCTTGAGCCCGCGGTCGCGCGCCGGGCGAGGCACCGCCACCTGCAGCGGGCCCTCGGGGGGCTCGTGCACCGCCAGCACCCGCAGGGGGTGATCGGCCTCGAGCTGGCCGAGCACCTGGATGTCCCGCCGGGTGGCCGCCAGGGCCGCCGGGCCGGCGCCGGCCGGATCCACGAGCCAGATCCGCACCGGCTCCCCGTCCAGGGTGCCCTCGTGCAGCGTGGCCCGCTGGGCCTGCAGCAGGCGCGCTTCGAGCTTCATGGTCGCGGTCAGGGTCATGGTCATGGTCGCGGTCAGGGTCGCCGACAGGGTCGCGGTCAGGGTCGCCGACAGGGTCGCGGTCATGGCCGCGGTCACGCCGTGGCCCCGCGAGCGCCGGACCTGAACGCGCGGCGCCGGGCCGGCGGGGTAACACCGCGAACACCTTAGCACGGGTGAGTGGGAAGACGAAAAAGCGGCGCGGCCGCTGATGGCGGGGGGGTAGTCGAACGGGCCCCGGTAGGCCCCCAAAAGGGGAATCCGGGATGCGGATGGAGAGGAGAAACGAGGAGCGCAGAGGGTGCAGAGAG
>CAYFWA010000126.1:6014-9075 GCA_964346625.1 uncultured Myxococcales bacterium | reverse complement strand
TGCAGAGGGTGCAGAGGGTGCAGAGGGTGCAGAGGGTGCAGAGGGTGCAGAGGGTGCAGAGGGTTAGAATCAGTCCGCGATCAACACGTCGTCGATGTACCAACCGGGGTGGGTGCCCGCAGCGGAGCCCTCGAGGTTCCAGTCCACGGTAATCACGGAGCCGGCGTAGGACGACAGGTCCACGGTCACCAGGTGCCAGCCGAGGCCGCTGAGATCGCCTACCCAGGCCGGGGAGCCCGAGCCCGGATTCAGCGGATTGCCGGCGGTGACGTCATTGTAGGCCGGCACCGGCACCACCTCTTCGGCTGCGCCACCGTCAGGGGTGATGGTGATGTAACCGCCGTCGCCCGGGGCGCTCTGGAACCACTGCCAGTAGGTGAGCACCGGCGCCGTGGCGCCGGTGAGGTCGATTTGACCGGTGCTGACGACGCCCCCCAGCAGCGCCATGCTGGCGTCGTAGTTGGCGGCGACGCCGGTGGCCACGCAGCCCGTGCCGCTGTAACAGCTCCCAGGCCCGGTGGTGGCCTCGCCCCAGTCCCACAGCGCAGGCAGCAGGGGGGGCATCCCCGGGGGGAACGTCCAGCTGCTCGAGGGATCGGTCTCCAGGTCGTTGAAGTAGATGGCCGACAGCACCTGCAAGCCCAAGGTCTTCTCCACGTAGTTGGCCGGGTTGGTGCTCTCCTCCACCCGCACCGTGATGGTCACCGGGCCCACGTCCGCGCCGCTCGGCGTCCCGCTGATCACGCCCGTGGCGGAATCGATGCTGAGCCAGCCATCATTCGTTCCGGCCACAATGGACCAGTCGTAGGTGCCGGATCCGCCACCGGCTCGCAGGGCCACGTCGTAGAGGTACCCCGACACGGCGGAGGGCAGCGGGCTGGCCGACAGCACCTCCACGGGCAATTCGGCCGCCTCCATCACCAGGACGTCGTCTACGTAGAAGCCACCGTAGGCGCTGTCCGCCGCGTCCGAGGCGAAAGCCCAGCGCAGCACCACCTCCTGGCCCGCCCACCCCGAAAGGTCGGCGTAGACCGGTGTCCAGCCCTGGCCTGCGTAGTTCCCGGACCAGGCGGGCTGCTGCACCACGAGGTCGTGATCGTAAGGCGGGTCGACCAGGGCCGAAGGCACCAGGGAGAAGTCCTGACCACCGTCGGTGCTGATCCAGAGGTTGCCGCCGTCGGCCTCGGGCTGGGTCTCGAACCAGCGGTAAAACCGCATCCGGGGAGCGGTGGCGTCGGTCAAATCGATGGGCGGCGTCTCCAAGTAGTCCACGCTGTACAGGCCGTCATCGTCGTACTCGTCGGCGATGCGGGTGCCCACGCAGCGGTTGCCGCCGTGGGCGCTGGCCGGGCCGAAGCTCCCGCCGGGCGCCCCGATCTCCCACATGCGGCCGGCGTACCAGCCGAAGGGGATCCCGCTGCCCTCGAAGCCCTCGCTCAGGTACCACAGCCGGTCGGTACACTGCGACAGGTCGAAGGAGCAGCTCTGGCTGTCGCAGCTCAGGCTCCCCCCGGTGAAGCCGAGGCTCGCGCAGCTTTGGTTGCGCAGATCGTCGCCGTCGCACTCCTCGCCGCAGCCCGCGGTGTCGTCGCCGCAGGTGGGCAGCGTTCCGGTGCAGGTGGACGGATCGATCCGACAGCTCGTGGTGCACGTCAGCGATCCCGCGCTGTCGTAGCAGTAATCCGCGCAGGTTCGGCCCCCGAGCTCCTGGCCGTCACAGTCCTCCCCGGGATCCAGGTTCCCATCGCCGCAGTCGGGGCAACAGTCGCCCGGGCACAGCACGCAGGTCTCGTGGTTGGCGCTGTCACACACGCCGTCGCCGCAGTCGAACTCGGCCTGGCAGCTCCCGTCGCAGCCGTCCTCGGGGTCGGTGTTGCCGTCGTCGCACTCCTCGCCCACCTCCCAGATGCCGTTGCCGCAGGTGGCGGTGCCGTCCTCGTCCAGGCAGCCGGCCGAGCAGCCGTCGCCGGGCTCGTTGTTGCCGTCGTCGCACTCCTCGTCCGGGCCCAGGGTGCCGTCGCCGCAGCTCGGGCAGCAGTCTTGCGGGCAGTACTCGCAGGCCTCGTTGTTCTCCTCGTCGCAGAAGTCGTCGCCGCAAAAAAACTCCGTGCGGCAGTCGTACATGCAGCCGTCCCCGGAGACGTTGTTGCCGTCGTCGCACTGCTCGGTGCCCTCCAGGGTGCCGTTGCCGCAGCCGTCCTCGCGCTCGCAGGTGGCCGAGCAGCCGTCCCCGTCCTCGGTGTTGCCGTCCTCGCAGCCCTCGCCCGTCTCCCAGATGCCGTTGCCGCACACCGCGCCGGGCTCCTCGTCCACGCACAGGTTGGAGCAGCCGTCGCCGTTGGTCAGGTTGTCGTCGTCGCACTCCTCGCCCACGTCGAGCCGCCCGTTGCCGCAGCCCTCCTCCACCTGACAATTTTCGTCGCAGCCATCGCCGGGGTCGAAGTTGCCGTCGTCGCACTCCTCGCCCGGCTCGCGGTTGCCGTTGCCGCAAAAGCCCTCGCGCTCGCAGGTGGCCGAGCAGCCGTCCCCGTCCAGCGTGTTGCCGTCGTCGCAGCTCTCGCCGATCTCCTGGATCCCGTTGCCGCAGACCGCGTTGTCGTCGTCGTCGTCCCCCCCCGGACAGCCCGCGAGGGCCAAGGAGATGGCGAAGACCGTGGCGCACGCGCCGCTCCAGGTTTTTTCCTCGTACGATGACCTCATGGTAAACCTCCACTAGCTTGCGCATAACATAGCGCAGCGCGGAGGCGACAATCAACACAACAGTTTCGCAAGTGCGAGGTTTCGGTTCGCCCCCCCCTTTTTTTCCCTCCTCCCCACCATAACCCTCAAGCCGTGGCTCGCTTGCCCTTCGAGCCCTTCGAGCGGTTGGCCCTCTTTGGGCGTTTGGTGCCCTTCGAGCGCCTGGCGCCCTTGGTGCCTTTGACCCCCTTGGCGCCCTTGGCGCCCTTGGCGCCCTTCGAGCCCTTGGTGTCTTTGGCGCCGTGGGCCCCCTTCGCGGGCTCGGCGGCCTCGGTAGCCTCGGTAGCCTCGGTAGCCTCGGTAGCCTCGGTAGCCTCGGTAG
>CAYFWA010000126.1:0-5914 GCA_964346625.1 uncultured Myxococcales bacterium | reverse complement strand
GGCGAAAGAGACGCAAGAGACGTCGACGTGAGCGACCCAGGCAGCCAACCCGCCGCGAGGCGGGTGTTGTTCGCCCGCAGGCCAGCGCCCCGGCGCCTGCTGCTCCGCGTATTCGCGGTGCCCCTGGCGGTGTTGACGCTGGGCGCCTGCCACCAGCGCGGCTGCCGCGCGGGGTGCGAGCCCGGGGCAGCGCGGCCCCAGCCCAAGGACCCGCCCGCGCCCGCCGTGGAGCCTCCCCGGCTGGGCTCGGGGTCCCAGCTGCGCAGCCCGCTGGACGCCAAGGACACCGCCGGCGCCAAGCAGCGCTTCGTCGAGCTCATCCGCCGCAACCTCAACGCGCGCCATCAGGACCGCGAGGCGGGAGGCCGGTGGGCCTTCTGGTCCGAGGGCTCGAGCCGCTACAAGCTGGAAAACGGCGAGCGGGCCTACCTGATGAGCTTCCGGCGCTACTCGGCCAAAAGCCAGAAGGGGTTCCTGGTCATCGGCACCATCAGCGGGCAGAACACCGTGGTGCACGGCTACTGGTCGGTGCCCGCGGGCATCGACGACATCCACGTCATGGACATGGGCCGCGCCGGCCGGATGATCTACACCGTGGCCTTCGACACCACGGGCAACCACCGCCGCATCTACCACACCCTGCTGCGCTTCGACGGCTCGCGCCTGTCCCCGGTCTGGTCCTACCGGCTGGCCTACCACGTGGAGGAGCCCGAGACCTACGAGCCGGTGTCGGTGACCTTCCGCGACGAGGACGGCGACGGCACCCGCGAGGTGCGGCTGCGCATCCCCGGCCCCGACACCCCACACCTTTGGAAGCGGCGCTGGGCCATGTTCAAGTGGGATCCCCCGCGCAACGAGTTTCTGCCCCTGCGCGGCCTGGCCTTCACCCCGGTGTCGCTGCAAAAGCCGCTTTGGGCGGCCTTCGGGTTCCTGGAGTCGGTGCGCACCCGCACGGCCAAGGCCGCCCAGCGCTTCGGCGCCAACCGGCGGAGCTGCCGCAACATCGAGGATCTGTGGCACGCCATGGTGCGCCGCGGCTACCGGCCGGTGGGCCCCCTGCGGCGCAAAAACGACGTGGACGCCTTTGGCGACCGCGAGGCCTCGGTGCTGTCGGACCTGTCGCGCGAGGGCGACGCCCACCGCTACCTGGCGGAGCTGAAGCTGGTGCGAGAAGGGGACGGGCTCAACGGCTGGCGGGTCTGCCGGATCCGGTTCTTCCGCTTGTGATGGGGAGCGGGGCCGCGCAAACAAGCGCGAGGGGAACCTGGCGCGCGGCGGCGCTACTTGAGCTTCTCGGCGAGCTGCTCGGTGAGCCGGCTCTCGATCTTGCCCTTCATGGGACGCAGCAGCAGGGACAGGTCGAGCTTGACCTCCACCTTGGAGCCGTCCACCACGATGGTGCCCTTGACCCCCTTGCCGGAGACCTTCACCTGGCTGTCGGACTCCCAGTTGAACTCGAGCCCGTACTTCTGGGTGAGCTCGCTCTGGACCGACTCCATGCGGGACTTGACTTCGGGGAGCTCCAGCGAGTGGGGCTGCGTGACCTCGATGTTGGCCATGGGGTTCCTCCTGTTTCGGCTGCGATGCCCCGCCGGCGGACCGGGGGGATACGGGGTTGGCTGGCGTCAGCATACGAGAAAGCGCGACCCGTGCAAATCCGAAGCGAGGGTTGGGTGGGGACGCCAGCCCGACTCCAGGGGTCGACAGCGAAGCAGAGCCATCGTATACAAGCCTGACGCACCCCAGCAAGCGAACTTCCTCGCGGGGACCGCGGGGAGCCACCCAGACCGAGCAGGACGGACGATCGCGATGAAGTTCGAGTACAAGCACACCTTCGACGTGCCGGTGGAGACCCTGATCGAGTCCATGTTCCACCCCGAGCTGCCGCCGGTGCTCACCGAGAAGATGACCACGGTGGTGAGCATCGAGGTGCTCGAGCGCCAGGAGACGGACACCGAGATCGAGCGCCGGGTCAAGTACACCCCCGTGCCCATGATCAAGAAGATCGGTACCAAGACCATCACCCCCGAGTCCATGGTGTGGATCGAGCAGTCCACCTTCGACAAGCAGCGCCAGGAGCTGACCTTCGCGAACATCCCCGATCACCCCAAGATCCGGGCCAAGATGAGCAACGAGGGGAAGGTGACCTTCCGGGATCTCGGCGGCGGCCGATCCGAGCGGGTGATGAGCGGCACCCTGAAGATCAAGTTCCCCATCCTGGGCCGCGTGGCCGAGGGCGTGATCTCGAAAAACGCCCGCAAGATGCTCGACGAAGAGGCCGAGGTGCTGGCCGAGTGGATGAAGGGACGCTGAGCCGACCCGATCGATCCCTGTCCGTCGAACCCAGCCCCTTGCCCCTCGACCCTCGTCCCCTGCCCTCCGTCCCTCGATGCGCTTCATCCCGAGCGGTGGGCGGAGGTCGGGGGGACGACGAGACCATGGACCATGGACCCCGGGCGTGACGATGTCGCCAAAGGAGAGGCGGGCCTCGAGCTCGCCTCCGCCCCGGCGCGACGGCAGGTGGAGCAGCTCCAGTCCCGCGTGGCGGCTCGGCGCGACGAGATCGCCGCCCTGGACGAGGATCTCGAGCAGCTCCGGGCCACCCTGACCGACTTCGAATCGTACTACCATGTCCGGCTGGCCGGGCCCGAGGACCGGCTGCGGCGCCTCGACGGGTTGGTGCGGCATCTGGAGCGCTGGATCGAGCTGCTTCGGGCCGCGCCCCGCGACCAGGTCCCGCGCCAGGGCGCACGGCTCGACCAGCGCCGGGCCCAGGAGGCGGCGCACCTGTTCGCGGACCGTCGCAAGCTGGAGGAGGCCGCCGAGGCCGGGACCCAGGGAGCGGGGCGGGCTCCGCCGTCCTCCGCCGCGGGGGCCGCGGGGGGGGCGGCGGGGGCGGAGGCGGGCCGGCCTCCCCGTGGCGAGGATCCGGCCGCCCTCAAGCGCGCCTACCGGGCGCTGGTCCGGCGCTTTCATCCGGACCTGGCCGAGTCCGAGGAGGAGCGGCTACGCTTCGGCGCCTTCATGCACCGGATCATCTCCCTGTATCGCGACGGGGACGTGGCGCGGCTGCAGGCCCTGGCCGAGCGCACCGCCGACCCCGAGCAGGAGCTGGCCGACCTCCCGCTGCCCGATCGGGTCCGCCGCCTCGAGCAGCGGCTTGCGTGGTTCGCGGTGGTGCGGCAAAACCTCGAGGATGAGCGCGCCGAGCTCGAGGCCTGTGATCTGTATCGCCTGTGGCGCCGGGCCGAGGACGCCCGCGCCCGCGGACCGGATCTGTTCGCGGCGCTGGCGGCCGAGATGCAGGAGCGCCTGGGCCGCCGCCGGGCCGACGTGGCCTGGGCCTACCGAGAGCTGGAGGAGGCGGTGAAGCGCTTCAACCGCGAAGACCCCGCGCCCCCCGCCGTGGCGCAGCGACCGGGCCAGCGCGAGGCCCTGGAGCGCCTGTTCGATCCCCTCGAGGATCGCCCCCTGGTGCGCCTCGGCCTCGAGACCCTGGAGGCGGCCGACGTGCGACCGGCGGCCCGGCGCCAGGCCCGCTGGGTGGAGTCCCTGGTGCAGACCCGCCCCGCCCTGCTGCGGCTGCTTTTGTTCACCCATGTGGACGAGCTGTCGCACCTGCCGCTGCCCGGGCTGGAGACCTACGAGGAGCTACGGATCCGGTTCGAGAGCGCCGCCGCGCTGGCGGCGCGCGAGGCGGACCGCTCCGGCGACGCCTCCACCGACCCACCCGAGCCCGGCGACGTGACGCCTCCAGCCGCAGGAGCCGAACCCGAAGCGGCGTCCGAGGACGACCCCTCGGCGGCGCCTGGCCGGCCGTCCCTGGAGGAGACCCTGGCCGAGGCCACGGACCTGGTGGAGTACGGCGTGCAGCGGGCCACCGACCAGCTCGTGTATCTCGGGCTGCGCTTCCGCTCCGACTCCACCCGCGAGGGGCTGCCCCTGGCCCTGCAGGCCGCGCCGGTGCGCCGCGCCTTCCGCCTGGTGCTGCAGGTGCTGGGCGAGCAGGTGGTCTGCCGAGGCTGCGGCCGCGACACCTTCACCCTCCCGCTGTATCTGACCCGGGGCCTCGACGATCTGCGGGCCACGGTCTGCCCCCGCTGCGGCCGGGTGCATCAGCGCTACTACCTGCCCAAGGGCGACGACCTGCAGGCCGTGCTCAACCGGGCGTACGTGGATCTCGAGCTCATCGCCGAGTGGGCCCTGCGGCTGGGGCGGGCCACCGTCTCCACCCAGCTCCTGCCGGTGGAGCTGTACCGGATGACCGTGGGGGACCTCAAGGCGCGCCTGGTCAAGGAGCTTTTGCAGCGCTACGAGCTCGGGATCACCCGCGGTCAGCTCGAGCTGCACCAGCGCGGACGCCGGGTCCCCGAGCGCACCCCCCTGTCGGCGCTGGCCGAGCGCCGCTTCACCGTGCGGCTGCGCGCGGGCGCGCCCATGGACGAGCCCACCGCGGTGGAGCTGCTGCGTCACCGGATCCGCAATCGGTTCCAGTAGGCGATTCGTACACGTTCAGGGGGTTGCGGGGAGAGGAGCGCGGACGGACCGGAAGGAAGACGGGAAGCGGGCGCAACGGAGGGAGCGCTCAGCTCCCGCCCTTTTTGAGCTCGGTGAGCACGAGCTTGGCCACGGCCTTGAGGGTGTCGAAGACCCCCTGGCCCGTGGTGGCCACGGCCTCGAAGTCGTGGATGCTGGTGGTGTTCAGGTACTGCCGCAGCTCCTCCACGGGCACGGCGTTGGGCAGGTCGCGCTTGTTGTACTGCAGCACGTAGGGGATCTTGTCGAGGTTGTAGCCCTGCTCGGCGAGGTTCACCCGGAGGTTCTCCACCGACTCGAAGTTGGCCTCCATCCGCTCCATCTGGGAGTCGGCCACGAAGACCACTCCGTCGACCCCCTTGAGGATCAGCTTCCGGCTGGCGTCGTAGAACACCTGGCCGGGCACGGTGTACAGATGAAAGCGCGTCTTGAACCCGCGGATCTCGCCCAGGCTCAGGGGCAAAAAGTCGAAAAACAGGGTCCGCTCGGTCTCGGTGGCCAGGGAGATCATCTTCCCCTTGGCCTCGGGGCTGGTCTTTTGGTAGATGAACTGCAGGTTGGTCGTCTTCCCGCACAGCCCGGGCCCGTAGTAGACGATCTTACAGTTGATCTCCCGCGACGAGTAGTTGATGAAGGACATCTAGGTCAACCTCTTGGGCGTTGTGTCGGCTTCCTCGTCCGGTTAATCATTGAAAAGGTTGTCGATGTCGTCATCGGTGATCTCGGCGAAGATCGACGGCTGCTGAGGCTGCTCCAGCTTCTGCAGCATGGAGTCGAAGATTCCCGCCAGCTCCCCGCCGGCCTTCTTCACCCGCAGGCGGACCAGCCCCAGCGAAGAGCGCTCGTCGAACAACACCACCAGGATGACCCGCTGCGCCACGATGGAGATGTGCACGTTGGTGCGCTCCCCCTCGTGAAACTGGGTGGTGAACTCCCTCTCCGACATGAGCTTGGCGATGCCGCCGGTGGCTGCGACGTTGCCGGCAGTGAGCGAGGACAGCGAGGTGGTGTCCAGGTTCTCGATCTCGCCGGCCGCCGCGATCTCCTGCCCGTTCTTGTCGATGAGCAACACGGCCATCCCGTTGGAGTCGCGGTGCAACCGATCGACCACCACCTGGATTTGCCGATACTCATCCTCGTACATCACATCCATAAGCGAGAGCTCCTTGAGTCACGCGAGAGGGCAATGATATCGCCGTCCTGGATATCAAAAAACTTCGGTTTATTCAACAGGTTTTCTGGCAACGACGCCAGCGAACCCTGTGTGTTTTTACCCGGTTCGGGCGTCGGGGTAAAGCCCCATCCGCAAGCGTTCAGGGGGGTGTGTCCCATCCCCCCTCGCCCCGAAAAAGCGCGGTTTTTCGGGGCTCACCCCCAA
>CAYFWA010000125.1:0-11924 GCA_964346625.1 uncultured Myxococcales bacterium | reverse complement strand
CCGTTTCTCTCGAAAAAACGGGTCATTATCGTGGTGAGAGATCCGGATATAGCCGTTCGAAAGCCCCGCACACGGTGCGCGAATCGAATCGTTGTACTCCGTCCCCTTTGTTCCGTGGTCACCGGACTCCTCGCCCGCGAGCCCGTCAGGCAGCTCGGAGTCTTCGAAACTCCCCCTCGCCCGGGTAGGAATCGTGACGTACTATGGCGCCCATGAAATCGCCGGGCAAAGCTCCGGCCCCGGCTCCGGCCGCGGACTCTCCCCCGCGGTGGCGGCGCGTGGTCGGGGCGGTGTGCTTCTGGGGGGCGCTGGGCCTGGTGCTGGCGTGGAACTTCCCCTACCACCGCTGGCTGCAGCACGCCAACGAGCTGCCGCGTATCTTCATGACCATGGCGCTGGTGGAGGAGGGCTCCTTCGCCATCGACACCTACCGGGGCGCGTATCGCTACCGCAAGGCCATGGACCTCTCGCGCTCCTTTTGCCTGGGCCCGCGGATCCTCAAGGGTGCACAGGTGCGGCTGCGGGTGCAGGTGGGGGAGGGAGGGCGGCGAGCCGCACGACAGGAGGGCGACCGGTGGCGGGGCGGCGGGCGAGCCCGACTGAGGCGCTATCGCCCCCCGCCGAAGCGCTGGCCGTGTCGGGAGCGCCACTTCTCGAACAAGGCCCCGGGCATGTCGCTGCTGGCGACGCCGGCCTATGCCGCGCTGCGGGCGCGCTGGGCGGCCCAGGGGCGCACGCCCGACGTCAAGCAGGTGCGCGATCCGCGGTTTCGGCAGGCGCGGCTGCGGCAGGCGATCTACTGGGCGCGGCTCACCACCGCGACGCTGCCGGCGTTTCTGTTTTTGCTGCTGCTCGCCTGGTGGCTGCGACCCTGGGTGCCCGAGGTCCGGGTGCGTCGCCTGGCGGTGGCGGCCTACGGCCTGGGCACGCTGGCGTTTACCTACTCGGTACAGCTCATGTCGCACCAGCTCGCCACGGCGCTGCTTTTTTCCGGCCTCATCTGGGTGGACGCGGTGGCCCGGCGGCGGCTGCGCTGGGGGTGGCTCTTCGTGGCGGGGCTCGCCGCCGGGGCGGCGCTGTGCTGTGACTACCAGCTCGTGTTCGCGGCGGTCCCCCTGGCCGTCTACGCGCTGTGGTGGGTGCGCCCGTGGTGGCGGCTGGGCCTGGCGGCCCTGGGCGCGGCGCCGCCGCTGGCGGTGCTGCTGTACTACCACCACGCGGCCTTCGGCTCGATCCTGTGGACGGGCTATGAGTTCCTGGTGGCCACCCATGACCAGGCCCTACACGCCAAGGGGGTGCTGGGCATCTCCACCCCGCGCTGGGAGGCGTTCTGGGGGAGCTTCTTCGCGCCGGACAACGGGCTGTTCTATTTCTCGCCCTGGTTGCTGATCGCCCTCGGTGGGCTGACTCCGCTATGGCGCGGGCACGCTTGCGGAGATGGGCCCGGCCGAGCAACCGGCGACGGGTCGAGCAGCGCGCCGGGGGGGCGGCCCTGGTGGCGGCCCACGCCCCTCGCGGTGCTGCTCATCGCGGTGATCGCCATCTACGTCTACTTCATCAGCGCCCTGACCTTCTGGCGCGGGGGGTGGCAGACCGGCCCACGCTACATCGCGGCCATGCTGCCCTGCTTCGTGCTGCCCTACGCCCTGGTGCTGCGGCGTGCGTTGGATCGGCCCCTGCGCTGGGCCGCCGCCGTGGGGCCGGCGCTGTTCGCGATGGGGGTCTACGCCCTGGTGGTGACCGGTTTCCCGCACTTCCCCGACAAGTTCAAATATCCGCTGTTCGATCTGGTGGCGCCGCTATTGCGCGACGGGTACGTCGGCTACAACCTGGGCCGGCGCTGGCTGGGGCTGTCGGGCTGGGCGAGCCTGGTGCCCTACCTGGCCGTCTTGGCGGGGCTGGGGTTGTATCTGGCCGGAGGGGCGTCGCTGCTGCGCGGGCCCCGACCGTTGCTGGCCAGGACACCGGCCCGTACGCGGGACAGCACGCGCCCCGGCGCGCCGTGGCGACCCTCGCGGCGGGTCGCAGGAGTCCTGGCGATCTCCGTGGCGGCCTGGGTGGCGGCGGGCTATGCGCACCTGGCGCGCCGGGGCATCGCCCGGGCCCGGCCGCACCCGGTGCAGGGCAATCGGGGCGAGCGCTACGGTCACTTTCTGCAGCGCGCTCACCGCGACATCCGGAGAAACTGGGAGCCCCGGCCCCTGGCGCGCCCGCCGCGGTCGCTGCGACTTTGGCGGGGACAGCGCGGCGGGACATCTCGCCGGGGGCGCTCCCGGCGCCGGCGCCGACGCTGAATGTTCCACCCACGCCCGGGGGATCTCGGAAGAACGCTGGGGAAAAGCAACCGGAACTCTTTGATATCAAGTCGCTTTCTGGTTGCTCGCCCATTGCCATGGACGCCTCCGGGTCCCGCCCATACGGTGGAGGCTTTCCCGCGACCGGTGCGCGGGGCCACTGGGGGTTCCCGGGGGTTCCCGGGGGTTCCCGGGGGTTTCCGGGGATCCCTGCTGGGCCTCCGGCGAGCCCGCCGGCAGGGACCTCGGGTCCGACAGGCAGCCCATGACCGAGCAGCACGACGACGATCACAAGCTCCAAGAGGAGATCCGGGCCCTGGTGGTGGAGGCCGCCGGGGATCAGGACGACGATTCCCCGCTGGGCCGCGTGCAGGTCCACATCGCCGGAGAGGCCGGCGGGGAGTTGCACGATCCCGAGGAGGTGCTGCGGCAGGTGTCGGATCTGGTGCTCGGCGGGCTGGAGATCACCTCCGGGGAGGGGGCGGCGCGCCGGATCTCCTTCGACGGGGGGCAGCTCGCGCGGGCCTTCGCCGACACGGATCTGTTGGAGTTCATGAAGGTGGAGATCTCCTATGTGGTGCTTTCGGCGCTGGGAGACTTCATCTTCGCCCGTTCGGACGTGGGCGCGGCCACGCGGGATGTGCGCGAGGCCCTCGAGCGGCTCCTGGTGGCGGTGGAGCTGCACCTGTCGGAGCACCTCAACACCCTCGGCGGCCGGACCCAGCAGCGGCTCATGACCCTTTTGCGCGAGGCCCTCGGAGAAGACAACGAGCGGCGGCTGATCCGGACCGAGCAGGAGGACCGACGTCGGAAAAAGCAGCTCATCCGGGAGCTTACCCATCGCATCCTGGACGCTTTTGGCGAGGGCATGACCGAGTTCGGTACGCACCGCGAGCGCTACCAGCAGCAGGCCGAGGAGGGCTTCGAGCAAGCACGCAGCCTGCCGCAGTTCAACCGGATCCTCGAGCGGAACCTCAACCGCATCTTCGACCTCATCTGGGCCCTGCGCTTCAAGGAGGCCATCGAGCGCTCCCTCACCGAGTACGAGACCAACCGCACTCTGAGCGGCTTCGACGTGATGCGCGCCCTGGACTACAGCCAGACCACGGTGCTGCCCCAGGCCCGGGAGGCCTTCGTGGGCATGCTCATGGGCACCTACACCCCCCGCGCGCGGTTCGCGCCGGGCGCCAGCCTGGTGGCCGCCCGCGTACGCAGGCCCACGCGATAGCGCGGGGCTCGGGTGGAGCTGTGCGGCCCGGTGGGGGGCGGATCGGATTGACGTAGCTCCCTGCCCGCGTTAAACGCACCCCTGAGGTGCCGCCGCGGCGCCACCGAAACGCGTCTTTATGGAAATCTCTCCGGCCCCGCCGGATCCAAGGTTTTTTCGTTTTTACCCAGGAGGATGAGACATGACGGATTTTCTCAAAGAGCTCGGAATCGAACCGACCTGCTCGGGCGTATGGGCCGGCGGCTGGATCAAAAACCCCTCGGGGCCCGAGGTGGAGTCGGTGTCGCCGGTCAACGGCGAGGTGATCGCCAAGGTGCGCACCGCCTCGGCCGACGACTACGAGAAGGTGGTGCAGGCCGCCGAGGATGCCTTCCACACCGTGCGCATGTGGCCGGCGCCCAAGCGGGGCCAGATGGTGCGGGAGATGGCCCAGGTGCTGCGCGACGTAAAGGAACCCCTGGGCGCTTTGGTGGCCTACGAGATGGGCAAGATCCGCCCCGAGGGCGAGGGCGAGGTCCAGGAGATGATCGACATCGCGGACTTCGCGGTGGGGCTCTCGCGGCAGCTCTACGGGCTGACCATGCACTCCGAGCGGCCCGGCCACCGGATGTACGAGCAGTGGCACCCCCTGGGCATCGTGGGGATCATCAGCGCGTTCAACTTCCCGGTGGCGGTGTGGTCCTGGAACGCCATGCTCGCCGCGGTGTGCGGCGACAGCGTGATCTGGAAGCCATCGTCCAAGGCCCCGCTGTGCGCCATCGCGGTGCAGCAGGCCATGGCCCCGGTGCTCGAGCGCTGGGAGGTGCCCGGGCTGATGAACACCCTGGTGGGTCGTGGCGGTGAGGTGGGCGAGCGCTTCATCGCCGATCGCCGCCTCCCGCTCATCTCGGCCACGGGCTCCTGCCGCATGGGGCGCCACGTGGGTGAGGTGGTGGCCAAACGCCTCGGACGCAGCCTGCTCGAGCTGGGGGGCAACAACGGGATCATCGCCACCGAGAGCGCCAAGTTGGACCTGCTCGTGCCAGCGGTGCTGTTCGGGGCCGTGGGCACCGCGGGCCAGCGCTGCACCACCACCCGCCGGCTGATCCTGCACGAGTCCATCTACGACGAGGTGGTGGGCAAGCTCGTGAAGGCCTACAAGCAGGTGCCCATCGGCGATCCCCTCGCGGAGGGGACCCTCATGGGGCCGCTGGTGGACCCGGGCGCGGTGAGCGACATGCAGGCCGCGCTCAAGCTGGCCAAAGAGCAGGGCGCCGAGGTGCTCTACGGCGGCGAGCTTCTCGGCGGCGACGACTACCCGGGGGGCTGCTACGTCACCCCGAGCCTGGTGGCGGCCAAGCCGGATCTGCCCATCATGCAGGAGGAGACCTTCGCCCCCATCCTGTACGTGATGAAGTACAAGGACCTCGACGAGGCCATCGCCATCCACAACGGCGTGGATCAGGGCCTGTCCTCGGCGGTGTTCACCACCAACCTCATCGACGCCGAGACCTTCCTGTCGCACTGCGGCTCGGACTGCGGCATCGCCAACGTCAATATCGGCACCTCGGGCGCCGAGATCGGCGGTGCCTTCGGCGGGGAGAAGGACACTGGCGGCGGGCGCGAGTCCGGCTCGGACGCCTGGCGGAACTACATGCGTCGGCAGACCTGCACCATCAACTACTCCTCGGATCTGCCGCTGGCCCAGGGCATTAAGTTTGGTTAATCCCCCCGAAGCTCTCCTCCTGCCCGCGCGGCGCTCCGCGAGGCTCGGTCCGGATTTCTCCCGAACGCTACTAGAGCACCGAACAGTTTGAAAGACGGCTGCAATCGCGCAGTTGCGGCATCTCGCGGCTTACGTCCTCGCTCCCTCGGTCACCGTACCTACGGGTACGGCTCGGTCGGTCGCTGCGGGCGCACTCGCGATCTGCTAGCAACTTCACGATTTCGCTACGACGTCCAAACTGTTCGGTGCTCTAGGATTCCCTCTGCGCCCGCTTCGTCGGATCGCCTCCACTTCGCTGTTTCGCCCCCTCCCCGGCTCCTTCCCCCCGGCGCAATCGCGCATGCAGGCCGGATGGAACTTCTGCCGCCCGGCGCTGTCACATCCCCCTGTCCGCTGGAACGCACAAACCGAAAGAGGAGGACCCCATGCTGGAGGCAACCCGCCCGATGGGCGTGAGGGTGGCGTGCGCGCTGCTCGTGGTTTCGTCGCAGGGAGCAGGGGCGCAAGCGCTCGCGTGGCGCCTCCCCGGCGCCACGGCCCCCGCCTCCGCGCTCGGCCGGGCGCAGCCCGCGGGCGCCACGGGCTTTTCCCTGGATCCTGCGATGCTGCAGGCGCGCGCGGGGGGGCGATCCCTCGTCCTGCGGGGCACGCTGGGGCCGGTGCTGATCACCGGCCATCTGCGGCTGCGTGTGAAAGATCTGCGCGGGCGGGTCCACGGGCGGATCACCGTGCCCGTGACCACCTCCCTGAAACCGCGCCCCCTGTCCGTGCGTGTGCCGCTTTCCGGGGCCCCGACGCGGCGATTGGATCTGTGGCGGCTCTGCTGGCGGTTCGTCCCCGTGGCGGGGAAGCCGTCCACCGGGATCGCGGGGTTGAGCGAGATCGTGGGCGTGCCCTTTTTGACGGTGCGCGGACAGACCACGCTCGTAGCGGGGAGTCAGGCGGCGCTGCGGATCACCGCGCAGGACGCCCGCGCGCGGCCGCTGCCGCGGGCGCCCGTGTCCGCCTGGCTCCACGTCGGCGGGCGGCGACTGCTGGTGCGGGGGGAGGCGGGCCCGGACGGGGTGGCGCACCTGGCGCTGGACATCCCCGACCGCTGGGCGGGGCGCCGGGGACGGATGATCCTGCGCACGCAGGCGGGGCCCTTTTCCCGCGCCCACCGGGAGCGGATCACCATCCGGCGGGCGGCCCAGGCGCTGCTCACCACCGACAAGCCCCTGTATCAGCCCGGTCAGACGGTCCACCTGCGGGTGCTCGCCGTGCGCCAGCCCAGCCGGCGCCCCCTGCCCGGGCGCCCGGTGCGCTTTCGGCTCCGGGATCCCCGCGACACCCTGCTGGCCGAGCAGGAGGTGCGCACCGACGCCTTCGGCGTGGCCTGGACCGCGCTGCCCCTGTCGGCTGGGCTCCGCCCCGGGACCTACGCGCTGGAGGCCGAGGTCGCTACCGACGCCGGCCACGCGGTGACCCGCGAGCGGAGCGTGCGCGTGTACCGCTACCAGGTGCCGGACTTCGAGGTGTCGGTGCTCTCGCGCCACTCGTGGGCGCGGCTCGGGCGGCCCCTGAAGGTGACGGTGCGGGCCCGCTATCTGTCGGGCCAGCCGGTGCCGCGGGCCCGGGTGTCCCTCGCCGTGCGCCGAGTGGCTCAGCAAAAAAAAGGACGCTACCGTCGGAAGTACGAGATGAACCTCGGTGAGCACGTGGGGCGCACCAACGCGAAGGGAGCCTGGACCGTGACGCTGCCGCTCAAGGCGCGCAACATGCGCTACGGTCCCGACCAGTTGCCCAACGCGCTGCAGCTCAGGGCCCACGTGCAAGCGCCCGGGGGGATGCGGCAGAAGGGACGGCTGAGCTTGCCCCTGGCCTACAGCGATCTCCAGATCGGGCTCCACCCCGAGGCGGGCAAGCTCATCCGCGGCGTGTCCCAGCGTCTGCTCTTGCAGACCGCGCGACCCGATGGGAAGCCGGTGCGGGCGCGGCTCACGGTGTCGATGCCCGCCCGGCATCTGCCCCCTGCCGCCAGCGCCCGTCGCGATCCCCCGGATCGCAAGCGCCGAACATTGCGGTTGCGCACCGACACCAGGGGGCTGGCCACCCTCCCCGTGCAGCCCAAAGACGCCACCCTCTCCTTCTCGGTCACGGCCCGGGACGAGCGGGGGCAGCGCGCCAGCCGCTCGGTGACGCTGCGCTGTGACGCGCCGCGGATGCTGGTTCGCGCCGAGCCCGCGGTGGCCAGGGCCGGGCAGGTGGTGCGGCTGCAACTCCGGCGTCCAACCGAAGGGGATGCAAGCCAGCGGGTCGCGGGCCAGCGGGTCGCGAGCCAGCGGGTCGCGAGCCAGCGGGTCGCCGGAAAGCTGGGGCCAGGGAAGGGGGCGGCGGTGCAGGTGGCCCTCAAGCAGGGATCCCAGACCCTGCACACAACCAGTGGGCGCCTGGAGGGCCGGCGAGGCACGCTCCCGGTGCGGATCCCCGCGGGCGTGGACGGGCTGCTGAGCGTCATGGTGCGGTTGAGCGACGCGCGGCAGGGCACCCTCACCGGGCACGCGCCGCTGCTGGTGCGCCCGACCCGTTGGTTGCAGGTCCAGGTGCGCAGCGATCGGTCGGTCTACGCGCCGGGAGCCCCCGCCCGCCTGGCGGTGCGGGTGACCGACGAGCAGGGTCGCCCGCGGCGGGCCGCGGTGGGCCTGCGGATCGTGGACGAGGGGGTCTACCACCTCGCGGGCAAGCGGGTGCGCAGCGAGCACGGGGAGCTGCTGCTCCCCTCGGCGGTGCGTGCCGAGACCACTCCGGTGGGCGGCTGGACCCTGGCGCGGCTGATGCGCGATCCCCGGGCCCGGGTGCCGGCCCGCGTGGCCCGGGTGCTGCTTTCGCGCCTGCAGCGCGGGCGGTGGCACCCGGCTCCCGACGAGCTGGTGCACGATGGCGCCGAGGACGTCCCCGCCTATCGCCGGGCGCTGGGGCGACGGCTCACCCAGCGGTTGCGAAGCTGGTTCACCCGCCGCTTCGCGCGGTACGCCCGCGTCCAGCGCAAGCGGTGGCGCGCGCTCGTTCGCGGCCGGCGCCTGTGCCAGGGTGAGCGGATCATGGCGAACCACCCGCATTGGCTGACCGAACAGGGCGACCTACCCGAGAGCGCGTTGCACGATCCGTGGGGCCGGCCGCTGCGCTGGACCCTGGATCGACGGGAGGGGAAAGCGGGCAAGCCCGTCCGCTACCGGGTCACGGTGGCTTCGTCGGGCCCCGACGGCGCGGCGGGCAACGCCGACGACCCGTCGGGGGGGCCCTGGTGGCTCACCGTGCCCCGGGCGCGTCGCAACCCGAGCTGCGCCGTGGCCTATGGCTACGGCGCGGGGGCCCTGGGCGCGGGGAGATACGACTCGCGAAAGCCCCGGGTGTTCATGTCCCGCGCCTCGGTGTCGGGCTCCCTGCCGGGCGCGGGGGCGCCGGGCTGGCTGCGCGAGTCGCCCCGGGCGCGCGTGCGGCGGGATTTCCGCGAGACCCTGGCGGTGCTTCCCGACCTGCGCACCGACGCCCGGGGGCGCGCCCGGCTGACGCTGACCATGGCGGACAACCTCACCACCTGGGCGATCACGGCGCTGGCCTCGGACCGCAAGGGCCGCCTCGGCGGGCGGGTTTCGAGGATCCGCACACACCAGCCGTTTTCCGTGGACGTACGGCTACCTTCCGTGTTGACCCGCGGTGACGTGATCACGGCCCGGGTGGTGGTGCGCAGCGATCTACGCCGGGCCCAGCTCGTGCAGGTGAGCCTCGCGTCCGCTCCCTGGTATGAGGTGGTGCCCCTGCCGGACGTGGCGCTGCGGTTGCGCCCAGGGGACCAGGGGCCGCGGCTCCAGGCTCGCCGGCGGCAGCACGCCTCGGCGCAGCGGGTGCGCACCGTTGGTCCCAAGGACGTGGCGGTGCTGCCCTTCCGGCTGCGCGTCAAGGCGCAGGGCCAGCACCGGCTCACCGTGCGCGCTCGCACGCCGCGGCACGCCGACGCGGCGGCGCGGGTGGTGGAGGTGGAGGCCCCCGGCGTGAAGCAGTGGCGCAGCCAAAGCGGCATGCTGGCCTCGGCCCGGGCGCTGGATCTCACGCTGCCCCGGGATCGAGTGCCGGGCACCACCGCCCTGGAGGTGTCGGTGGAGCCCAACGTGATGGCCGCGACCCTGGGCAGCTTCGAGGGGCTGCTGCGCCGACCCTACGGCTGCTTCGAGCAGACCTCGGCCACCACCTATCCAAACCTCATGGTGCTGCGACATCTGCGCCGGGGGCGCGGCCGGCGGCGGTCCCCGGCCGGGCGCTCCGTGCGGTCCGGCCAGGGCGGGGGGAAGGGCAAGGTGACCGGCAAGCCAAAAGGCAAGCCAGGGGGTGGGACGCTGAGCAAGGCGGAGGCCCGCGAGAAAGCGCGGGCCTACCTGGCCCAGGGCTACCAGCGGCTCACCACCTTCGAGGTGGGCAAGGGCGGCGGCTTCTCGCTGTTCGGGCGGGCACCGGCCCAGCCGCTGCTCACGGCCTTCGGGCTTGGGGAGTTTCACGATCTGTCCACGGTGATGCGCGTGGATCGCCGCTTGATCCGCCGGATCCAGCGCTACCTGCTGTCGCGGCAGCGATCCGACGGCACCTGGAGCGCCCGGGGGGGGCTCATCGAGTCGGGTGCCGCGTTGCCCCGCGGGACGCTCACCGCGACGGCCTACATGGCCTTTCAGCTCCTGCGCAGCGGGGCCCGGGGCCCGAAGCTGAAAAAGACCCTGGCGGTGCTGCGGCGCCGGGCCGAGGCGCTTGAAGATCACCCCTACGCTCGGGCCCTGTGCATCCGGGCTTTGGCGGTGGCCGGTCGCCCAGCGGACCGAAAACGCCTGAAGCGGTGGGCCCGCCGGCTCGCCGCGGCGGCGCGCGAGTCCGGGGCGCAGCGCTACTGGACCCCCGCGGCGGCGGGCCGCACCCTCAGCGGTCGCGGATCGGCCGCCGCGCAGGAGACCACGGCCCTGGCCGTGCTCGCCCTGCTGAAGACGCGCACCCGCCTGGAGCTGGTACCCGGCGCCGTGAATTGGCTCGTGGCCCAGCGCGGGGCCGGGGGCGCGTGGTCCACCACCCAGGCCACGGTGCTCGTTCTGGAGGCCCTGCTGGCGGCGCGATCCCGGTTGGCGGGCCGTAGCCCCACCGCCGTGCAGGTCGAGTTGGACGGTGAGCCGGTGGGTCGACTGCGGCTGAGGCGAAGCGGCTCCGTGGCGCCGGTGCGGCTGCACCTGCCGCGGCGGCTTGCCCCGGGTCCGCACCGGGTGCGCCTGGTGCCCCGGGGCTCGGGAAAGGCCCTGTACCGGGTGTCGCTCGCATTCAACACCCAACGGGTTCCCGCCGCGGCGGCCCGGGCCCGCTCCGGTGTCGATTTCTCGGTGCGCTGGTCGGCCAAGCAGGCATCGAAGGGGGACGTACTACAGGTGCGCGCGACGATCCGGAACCGGCGCGGCCGCGCCCTCGACGCCCCCATGGTGGAGCTCGGCATCCCCGGCGGGCTGCGTCTGCTGCACGGCACGCTGCGGCGCCTGGTGGAAAGCGGCCAGCTCTCGTCCTGGGAGCGACGCGGCAGCCGCCTGCTGCTGTATTTCACGCGCCTGCCGGCCGGGCGCTCCATGCTGAAGCTGCGGCTGCAGGCCGAGTATCCCCTCGCGTCCCGGATCCCCCCCTCGCGGATGTACGAGTACTACCACCCCGAGGTGAGCTGGTACGCTCCGGCGGGTCGGATCGTGGTGAAGTGAGCTCGGTAGACGATGGCGGGTCGTACCGCCGGGTCGCTGGTAGGAGGGCGTCGAGGGCGAGGGTGTGGAAACACCGCCGGCGGTCGTTGGTTCAGCCGTCATAGGCCGCGATGAAGCTCAGCTCCACGCGCTTGTTGTACCACCCGAAGGGCGCGGGGGAGGCCACCCCGCACTCGTTGCCGTTGGCGTCCCAGACCCGCAACACCAGGGTATTGCCCTCGAGGGTCCAGCGGATCATCAGCGGCATCTCCGGCTGGTCATCGGCGGACTTCTTGAAGCCGCTGGCCACCACCCGCAGCCGGATGGGATCCAGATCCTTGCCGAGCTTCGACAGGTCGAACTTGAACGGATAGTTCGGCGAGAAGCTGGGGGAGCCGTCGATGGGCTGGGTGTCCAGCCGGCCGCCCGCGAGCCGGGTGCCCCCTGCAGCGGATGGCTGGACGGGCTCGGTCTCCAGCCGGCCCACCCGCGTGGCCAGGGCCTTGAGCTCGCTCTTGCTCACCGCGTTCTCGTGATCATGCGCCGTGGCGGCGTGCTTGTGGTTCAGGGGCTTGAAGGCATCGGGTTTGTCCGTGATCTCGTTCCACGCGTGTTTGTGGTTCTTCTTCGCGTAGCGCGCGTCGTGCTCGTGCTGGGCCGGGGCGAGCCCGCTGTGGCTGTGCGTCGCGGGCGGGAAGGTCTTGGGCTTGCCCTTGATGCGGTCCCACCCGTGAGCGTGGGCGGTCGCAGGCACCGCCGCCTTCTTGGCGGTCTTCTTCTTCGCGGTCTTCTTCTTCGCGGTCTTTTTCTTTGCCGGGGCCTTTTTGGCGGTCTTCTTCTTCGCGGGGGCCTTTTTGGCGGTCTTCTTCTTTGCCGGGGCCTTCTTTGCGGTCTTCTTCTTCGCGGGGGCCTTCTTTGCGGTCTTCTTCTTCGCGGGGGCCTTTTTGGCGGTCTTCTTCTTTGCC
>CAYFWA010000124.1:0-11932 GCA_964346625.1 uncultured Myxococcales bacterium | reverse complement strand
ATGTGCAGCGAGCCCATGATGCGGGCGCCCTCGAGGGGCCTTTTCCCGGCATATTCCTCGCGGAGGGCAACCAGGCCCGGCATCTCCACGAGCGCGAGTTCGATCTCCTTGCGGCCAAACCGCACCATCTCCTCGCTGAGATCGGCGATCTTGTGGGGAAGGCCCGCGAAGAGCTCGAGGTTCGTGTTCATGAAGGTTTTTTCTGCCTTTGCCGGTTGGATCATCGGATGGTCCTTGTCTTGCCTTTTTGGTTGTGTTCTCGGTTACTGACTCGTTGAGCGTCTGGTCTTTGGTTCGATTCGGGGCGCCAGATGCGCGGATGAATATCGGGTTTTTCCGGGCCAGCGTCAAGGGCTCGCCCGGGAAACATAGTGCTGAGAGAAGATGTTTCGCAAAAATTCCAGCGGTTTGGCTATGATTGCGTCAGGCCATTGAGACGCAGCACGTGCTGGAACGGGGCGAATTGGCATCGAGACGGGGTCTCTCAAGAGGCCGCCGAAGGTTGTTTGACTCACTTTCGCGGCGCGCGCAAGGGATTTAGCTCTATTGATCTGCTGGGTATTCGGACTCGAAGGCATTGCCATGCTGCCAGCCGGTGCGTCCCGTGGCGCGCAGATTCTCAAGACGCCGGATGGCGATCTCGCAAAATATCGGCTCGATGTCCACGGTGAGGCAGCGCCGCCCGAGTCGCTCGCAGGCCAGCAGGGTGGTGCCGGAGTGGGCGAAGCTGTCGAGCACGCCGTCTCCCTCGCGGCTGGCGGCGGCCACCACGCGCTCGATGGCGGCCAGGGGCTTTTGGGCATAACAGCCGGACACGTTCTCCTGGCGACGGTAAAACACCTGCTGGATGTCCACCCAGACATTGCCCGGGCGGAGGGTGGCGCCGCGGCCCCGCTCGGTGTTCTCGGTGCGCCGGCCCCCCACATCCTTGTAGTAGCCGCGCAGGATCTTGGGGATGTCGGTGTACTGCACCGTGAAGGGCGGGTCACCGCGGGTATAGACGAGCAACTCCTGACGCAAGGCCATCCAGTTGCGCTGGGTACCGTAGCCGCGCTGGTTTCGCAGCGTCACCAGGGAACGTGACCGCCAGGGCGCCTTGGAGCGCATGAGCAACATCACGTCCGGCAGGGGCTGGAAGTCGTTGTGCTGGTCCGCGCCCAACCACAGGTAGAGGCTGGCGTGCTCGGCGGTCAGGGCCATGGTGACGTCGAGCCAGTCGCTGCACCACGACACGTAGCGGTGCAGGCGGCGCTGGTCGAAGGCCACGAGGTTGTAGGGGGGATCCTGCACCGCCAGCGTGGGGGGGGGGCACGTCGCGCGCGAGCTCGGCCATGGCCGCTGGGTCCGCCGCGTCCAGGCACCCGACGCGGTGTCCAGCCACGGGGTCGATCCACGTCTCGCCCGGCGCCAGGCGACACTGGGCGCGCAGCCGCGCGAGCAGCTCGGGCGCGCGATCCAGGCGGGGCAGCGGGCTGCGCTTCATACCGCGCATCATATCTCGAACCCCGCGGTTCTGGTAGGGTGAGCCACATGGCGCCTTCCACCCCTCGGAGCTCCACCGCGTGCGGGAGATCCACCAACCACCGGACCCCGAGTGACGCTCTGCCCACGGACGCGCACCGTGACGTGCTGGTGGTGCTTCCCACCTACAACGAGCGGGAGAACCTCCCGCTCATGATCGATGCCATCGAGCCGGCGCTTCCGGGCGCGCACGTGCTCGTGATCGACGACGGCTCGCCGGACGGCACCGGGGAGATCGCCGACGCTCTGGCCGCCGAGCGTTCCGGCGTGTTCGCGCACCACCGTGAGGCCAAGCTCGGCCTCGGGACGGCCTATCGCTGGGGGTTCGACTGGGCGCTGGCGCGCCACTACGACCACGTGTTCGAGATGGACTGCGACTTCAGCCACGACCCGGCAGACCTGCCGCGGTTGCTGGAGCGCTCGCGGCGGGGGGCGGACGTGGTGATCGGCTCGCGCTACGTGCCGGGCGGGGGGACGGAGGATTGGGGGCTGCTGCGGCGTCTCATCAGCCGCGGCGGAGGGACCTACTCGCGTCTGGTGCTCGGCATCGGCGTGCGGGATCTCACGTCGGGCTTCAAGTGCTTCCGGCGCGAGGCGCTGCAGGCCTTATCCCTGGATCGGGTGCGCTCCGAGGGGTTCTCCTTCCAAATCGAGGTGAACTACCTGGCGGCCCGGGCGGGGCTCACCATCGTGGAGGTGCCCATCACGTTCCGGGATCGCGTGCGGGGTGAGTCCAAGATGTCGGGGCGGATCTTCGTCGAGGCGCTGCTGCGCGTCTGGCGGATCCGTTTGGGGCGGTAGGTGGGCAGGTGGGCCTCGCACGCTGTGGGCACACCGCGCGGGGAGAGCGATGACGCGGCGTGGGGTGCGGCAGCGGCGCTCGATCGGGTCACGATGGGATTCGACGTGAGATCGGGGCTATACTGAACGATTGATGCGACGCTGGTGGACCGCCATGTTGCCGGCGCTGGCGGTGTTGCTGCCGGCGCTGGCCCTCGCCGTGCTCGGGCTGCGCTCGTATCAGGCCGAGCAGGTCCTGGCCGAGACGCGGTTTCGCCAGTCCGTGCGCTCCATCGCCGATCTCACGGCTGCGGCGTTAGAGGAGTCTGCCACCGCGGCGGTGCGTGACCTGGTGGATCTGGCGCGAGCCGGGGTCCCCACCGACGTGGCGGTGGAGCGGGTGCGCAGCCGTCATCCGATCATGGGACAGGTGTTCGTGCTCGGGCGCCAGGGCGACTTTCTGTACCCTTCGCTGTCCCGGCGCGAGCAGCGCAGATCGGCTCAGTCCTACGCGCCCCTGACGTCGCTGGTGGAGCCGAGCCGCGTGCGGCGGGGCGGACAGCGGCTCTACCAGCTCGTGGCGGTGTACCACCGGCGGCTCAAGCGGGAGCTGATGGCGCGGCGGCTGCTTTCGCGGGCCAAGACCCGGGAAGTGCGAGGGGACAACGGCCGGGCCTATCGCGACTACCGCCGGGTGGCTCACCGCTCGGCGCGGCTGGCGGCGCAGGCCTGGTTCGGGGTGGCCCGCACCGCCCTGGCCCTCGGGCGCTGGTTGGCGGCGGCGCGGGCCTATTCGGTGATGGTGCAGCGCTACCCCGATCGACAGGACTGGGCGGGGGTCTCCTACGCGCTGCTCGGGCGGCTGGGTTTGCTCATGGTCGCTACGCGTTGCCACGGCGGTTCGGGAACCCCGCGCGCCCGCGCCGCGGGTCAGGGCTCCGGCGCCCCGCCCGGCTCCTGCCCCAAGGGCCTCGCTTCCCCCAGCCAGGAGGCCCTGCGCCTGTATACCGACCTGGTCTATGATCGTCTGCAGACGGCGCCGTATCGCCGGATCTTCTATATCGACTGGCTGCGGCGCCGCATCGCCGAACCACGGGATCCGGAGGTGAGGCGGCGTCTGGCGGAGCTGGACGCCAGCGTGGCGCTCTTGCGCGTCGGGATGCGTTTCGCCGCCGAGCTGGGCGCCGAGGGGGCCCGCCGCGTGGTGGAGCGCGCCGGCTTCCGCCCTCGGGCCCTGCGGGTGGGGTCGTTTCGGGATGGAGACGCCCTCCTGGTGGTCCGCTCATTGGGCTCCCAGGTGGTGGGCTTCGTGCTCGATCCGAGGGCGCTGGTCCGCCAGCTCCGCAGACAGGAGACCCGCCGGCGTTTGCCCCCGGGCTATGCCCTCCGGTTGCGACGTTTGCCCCTGGGCGCCGACGCCCGGCCCGAGCCCGCCCACGTCCGACCTCTCCAGGAGGTGCTGGGCGATCTCGGCCTGGTGGTCTACGGGCCCCCGCGGCCCGAGGGTGACTTTTTCGCACCGGGAGCCCGGGAATACCTCGCCCTGGTGGGCGGGCTGATGCTGGTGCTGCTCGCCGGGCTGTTCACGGTGTGGCGGGGCGTGCGGCAGGAGATGGAGCTGGCCCGCCTGCGCAGCGACTTCGTGTCCAACGTCTCCCACGAGCTCAAGACGCCGCTGACCTCCATCCGCATGTTCGGGGAGATGCTCCAGCAGGACCTGCAGCCCGATCGGGCGCAGCGGCGCAACTATTACAACATCATCGTGGCCGAGTCCGAGCGGTTGGGGCGGCTCATCAACAATGTGTTGGACTTCAGCCGCATGGAAAAGGGGACCAAGACCTATACCCTGGAACCCCACTCGCTGGCGGAGCTGGCCCGCGAGGCGGTGGCCACCTTCCGCAATTTCCGCGAGGCCGAGGATTTCACCGTGCAGCTCGTCGTGGATTCGCCGCCCCCAGACCCCACCGCCCAGGGCGCCGTGGAGGTTGCGAGGCAAGTCGCGAGGCAAGGGGAAGAAGAGGTTCTTGCGGACGCCGACGCCGACGCCGACGCCGACGCTGACGCCGCGACTGTGGAAAAGGCAGGCGAAGCCGGGGAGCGTCGCCCGGGAGAGGGAGAAAAAGCCGAGGAAGCCGCCGCCGAGCCCGACGTCCACGTGGATCGTGACGCCGTGGTGCGCTCGATCATCAACCTCATGGTCAACGCCGTGAAGTACTCGGGCACCGGCCGGCGGGTGGAGGTGCGCGTCGGCGCTCGCGGCACCTCCGCCTCTGCCTCCGTCTCCGCCTCCGCCCCACACGAGGCCTTCGTGGAGGTGCGCGACGACGGCATCGGCATCCCCGAGTCGGAGCAGCGCCGCATCTTCGAGGACTTCTTCCGGGCTTCCAACGCCCCCAAGGGCCAGGAGGGTACGGGCCTCGGCCTCGCCCTCGTGCGCCGCCACTGCGAAAACCTCGGCGGTCGCGTCGAGGTGGAGTCCGCCCTCGGCGCCGGCTCCACCTTCCGTCTGGTGTTCCCCGTGACTCCTCCCCAGGCGTAGTTGGAGGGGCATGGGGACGGTGTTCCGTGAGGGGCATGGGGGCATGGGGACGGTGTTCCGAAGTTGCAGAACGTAAGCAAAAAGCGCTGTAATTCCAAGGTGGGGGCGTAGGAGAAAGCTCGCCAAGCGCGCTCCGTTCTCACCCTGAGGGGGCTTTTTGCCTGCTTTGCTGCTTTGGCTGAAAACACTGGCTTTTGTGTCTGAAGAACGGAACACCGTCCCCATTCTGGTCCTCGAACCGTGGCGACGCACGCACGATTTCGCCTGGCTTCTCGGAACATTCCCTGCCGAGCTGCGGCGGGGATGCGGCCATGCGTCTGCGGAAAGGCTCCGGCGCCCCGGGCGGGGCGCTGGGCCCTGCCGCGGCGTCGGCCACGACGTCACGGTGATCGGTCGTGGCCACCTTTTGCGAGGTATCGACACTGCGGCGGTTTCCAGGTTGGAAGCGGTCGCACTGTCACCGCGTGGTGGTGCCGGGAGTGACACTGCGGCGGTTTCCAGGTTGGAAGCGGTCGCACTGTCACCGCGTGGTAGTGCCGGGAGTGACACTGCGGCGGTTTCCAGGTTGAAAGCGGTCGTACTGTCACCGCGTGGTGGTGCCGGGAGTGACATTGCGGCGGTTGCCAGGTTGAAAGCGGTCGCACTGTCACCGCGTGGTAGTGCCGGGAGTGACACTGCGGCGGTTTCCAGGTTGAAAGCGGTCGCGGTGGCACTACTGGGTGTCCCCAAATTCGCTGGCAGCCAAGCACGCGACGCTGAGGCCGTGGAAAATGCCGGGCTGTGGGAACCGGCCCCCGGAGCCGGACGCCGGACGCCGGAGCCGGAGCCGGACGCCGGAGCCGGATGCCGGAGCCGGATGCCGGATGCCGGACGCCGGAGCCGGACGCCAGAGCCGGACGCCGGCCCCCGGAGCCGGACGCCGGAATCAGCCCCCGGAGCCGGCCTGCGGAGCGGCGAAGAGGTTGGTGGCCTGGTTCGGTGAGCGATCCCGGGGCGCGCTGGGGCGCGTTTGACAGAGACCTTGGATTCTCCGTAGAAAAGTCGCGGTGGTCGTGGTCGTAGTCATGGTCGTGGCCATGGTCGGGGTGACCGAAGGCGGCGGGGAAGAGGTCGGGATGGGGTTGTGCGAGGGGCGAGGGGAGGCCAGGGTGGGGTCGTGTCGAGTTGCGAGGCGGGAATCGGCGAAAGGGCGACCGTACAGAGCGAGCCGGGATGATGAGATTGCCACGCATGGACGACAAGAACCAACCGCGCACCAGGCGCTACGGCGCGGGGGTCGGGCGGCCGCTGCGGGTGCACCTGGTGGCGCCGCGCCACCCGGAGAGCTTCTGGTCCATGCAGGGTACGGCGGAGATGTTCGGCGCCAAGACCCTGATGCCCAACGCGGCGCTGGCCACCCTGATGGCGCTGACACCACCCGACGTGGAGGTGGAGTACTCGCTGTCGGACGAGAACACCGCCGCGCTGGACTGGGAACGCCCCGCAGATCTCGTGGCCGTGACCGGCGCGACGCTGCACGCCCCGCGGGTGGAGGCGCTGTGCCGGGGCTTTCGCGAACGGGGCGTGCCCGTGGCCCTCGGTGGGACCTACGCCACCATTGAGGCGGATCGGTGCCAGGGGCTCGCGGATCACCACTTCATCGGCGAGGCCGAGCACACCTGGCCGCGGTTTCTGCGCGACCGGGCGGCGGGCCGGGCGGAGGCGGTCTACGAGCAACCCGAGCACGTGGATCTGGCCTGCAGCCCCGCGCCGGACTGGTCCCTCATCGACCCGGAGGACTACATCAACCTCAGCGTGCAGACGAGCCGGGGCTGCCCCAACCGCTGCGACTTCTGTGACGTCATCCAGTACGCCGGCCGACGCTACCGCACCAAATCCGTGGAGCAGGTGCTGGCCGAGGTGCGCGGCGCCCACGCGGCGGGGGCCCGCTCGGTGTTCTTCTCCGACGACAACTTCCTCGGAAGCCGCCCCTTCACCGAGGCCTTGCTGGACGCGGTGATCGACTGGAACCTCCAGCAGTCCCGCCCGCTGACCTTCTCCACCCAGATCACGGTCCGGGTGGGAGACGACGAGGCGCTGCTGCGGCGCTTCGCCGACGCACGCTTCTCGGTGCTGTTCCTCGGGGTGGAGACGGTGCGGCGCGAGAGCCTCGAGGAGGTGCACAAGGCGCACAACCTCGAGCGGCCGCTGCCCGAGCGCGTGGGGCGCATCTCCCGGCACGGCATCGTGCCCTTTCTCGGGCTCATCGTGGGCTTCGATCACGACGACGCCGAGACCTTCGCCGAGCTCGATGCCTTCGTGGAGGGCACGGCGAGCCCCATCGCGGGGATCTCCCTGCTCAACGCCCCCCGCCACACGCCGCTGTATCATCGTCTGGCCGCAGCCGGGCGGTTGCGCGAGGAGGGCTTTGGCGGCGAGTGGCACCTCGACACCAACATCGAGCCCGCAGGGTTCGAGCGTCCGGAGCTCCTCGAGCGCTACTGGGCCCTGTTTCAACGCATCTACGACCCCGCGCGCTTCGAGCGGCGGCTGCTGAGCTGGCTCGACGGGGTGGAGTACTTCACGGATCTGTACGAGCGCAAGAAGCTCGATCCCACCCAGCTCCTGTCGCTGCACCGGATGCTGCGCTACTACCTGCTGGGCCCGGCCCCGGTGCGCCGGCTGTTTCTGCGGAGCCTGCGCCACGCCGTGCGCACCGACCCCCGGCTCATCAAGCGCGTGTTTACCCTGCTGGCCCAGTACCGGCACTTCCGCGACTTCGTGGACCGGCCGTTGCCCATCGAGGCGTGAGCTGGCGCGGCCGTACATCGCGCCGCCGCTACTCGAAAACCAGGGCGCGGGCCAAGATGAGGCCCAGGGTGCGGACCTCGACCTTGTGCTCGTTCTGTTTGCACAGGGAGCCGAGGGTGGACCAGCACGACAGGCAGCCCGTGGCCACCACGTCGGCGCCGGTGCGGCGGAGCTGATCCACCTTGGCCGCGCCGAAGGCTTCGCGTACGGCCTTGGTCTCGGGGATCTGGTCGGCGCCGCCCCCGCCGCCGCAGCACCAGTTCCACTCCCGGTTGGGCGTCATCTCCACCCAGCGCTCCACGCAGGCGTCCAGCAGCCGGCGGGGGGCGTCGGCCATGTCCGTCTTGCGGCTCATGTTGCACGGGTCGTGGTAGGTGTGCAGCCCCGGGTTTCCGGCGGGGTCCACCCGGATCCGGCCGGCGGCCAGGGCCTCCTCGGCCACCCCCGTGATCACGCGTACGGCGAAGGGCAGGGGGCGGCCCAGCCAGCGCTCGGCGTCGCGGAGGTAGCTCTTGTAGCCGTGGCCGCACTCGGTCATCACCAGGGTCTCGATCCCGAGCTCCTCGGCGGCCTCCACCACGGGCTGCAGGATCTCCCGGCAGCGCTCGTCCTCGCCGGTGAAGTAGCCCCAGTTGGTGACGTCGGAGCACTTGCGGCTCATCGTCCAGGGCTCGCCCAGGGCGTGCAGGATCTTCATGTTCGCGGTGAACAGCCCCGGGTTGACGGTGAGCTCCCGCGGGTTGGGCAGATAGAGGTAGCGCGCGCCCTTTTGATCCATGGGGAGCTTCAGCGCGGGATTGTCGAGCTCCATCTGGAGCTCCTCTTCCATCCACTCGGCGTGCTCCACGTAATCCTCGGCGTCCACCCCGGAGACGCTGCCCACGGCCAGGCGGGACTCGATCCCGCCCGCCAGCGGCCCGGGCGCGTGACCATCGGCGCAGCGCAGGCCCCGGGCCGCCCGCACCACCTGCTCCATGCGGACGCCCATGGGGCAGTCTAGCGTGCAGCGGTTGCACAGGGTGCAGGCCCAGAGGAAGGAATCGGCCAGGGCGCGGTCCTCCCATCCGTTGCGCAAAAGGTGCAAGAGCTTGCGCGGGTTCATGTCGGGCAGCACCCCGGCGAGGTGGCAGCGCGACAGGCAGGCGGCGCAGTCGTGGCAGTGATCCACCGTGTCACCGTCGCGCTCGGCCCCCAGCCGCGCCCGGTAGCGGGCGGCGCGCTGCAGCGCGCGAGGCGCGGATTCCTCAGGAGCCTCGGCGGCGGTCTGCGGGGGAGCGCTCTGTTCGGGGTCGCTCATGACGCGCCTCCTTGGGTCAGGGGATCACGGAGATCGCGCAGCCGCCGCGCGAGGCGGGCCGGCTCTGCCGGAGACACCGGGATCTGCACCACGGTGTCGGCGGGCAGGCCGAAGCCGGCGAGGGTGTCGTGGATGCGGCCCACCCGGAGCGCGCAGCGGTGCTCGCCCTCGAGGTGGGCGCAGCTCCCGGGGTGGCAGGTGAGCAGCGCCACGCGCTGGCCACCGGCCAGCAGCGTGCCCAGCACGGACAGCTCGTGCACCGCGCCGCCGCAGGGCAGCTCCACCACGTCATAGCCGGACCGCTGGATCAAACCGCTGGCCTCGGCTTCGCGTAGAGCCGGGCCGCCGGAGTTGCGACAGGCCAGCACGGTCAGCGGCGGCACGGGATCCAGGGCTGGCGCAGGTCGCATCCGCTCGGTGCCCGAGGAGATGCGGCTCGCCGGCGCGGCGGGCGGGGCGTCGCGATCCCGGATGGCGTGCGCCGGGCAGACCGCCACGCACTGGCCGCAGGCCTCGCAGGCCAGGGCGCGCACCTCGGGGGCGCGATCCTGGTGCGGCATCTGGAGCGCTCCGTGGGGGCAGGTGCGCACGCAGCTCAGGCACTTGATGCAGCGGGACTCCAGCACCGTCACCGCCGCGTCGGGCCAGATCAGCGTCCCGCCGCCGAGCAGGGAGCGCAGCTCCGCACCCAGGGCCGTGGCCTCGGCCTCCACGGCCGGGGCGAGCGCTTCGCCGCGGGCGCTTCCGAAGGCGTAGACGCCCGCCCGCTCGGTGCGCAGCGGCGCCAGGCGCACCGCGCCGTGCTGGGCGAAGCCCTCGGCGTCGGTGCGGATGCCCAGGGCGCCGGCTTCCGGCGCCGGGGTGACGGGGTGCTGGGCGGCCAGCAGATGCGAGACCCGCAGCCGCGCCGGGATCTCCGGCGCCAGCGCGTCGCGTACCGCGAGCCACTGCCCGCCTTTGGGAGCATCGGGGGGCTTCGCGCCGTCCGGTGATTCGTCTGGCCTTTTGGGATCCGGATCGGCATCCCTGCCGAGGGGATCCGCGTCAGGGGGCGCGACGGGCGTCGCGGCGGGCGCAGGCGGTACGCCGCCGGAGCGCAGGACCCGCGCCCCGGCGCAGCGGGCCCGGTCGTAGGTGGCCTGGGCCTCGAGCCCGGCCAGCGGGACGTGGTCGGTGAGCAGGGTCACCGTCTCGCCGGCCTCGGCGCGCTCGCGGGCGACGGTCAAGGCGCGGTGGGCCTGGGCACGCCAGGGGAATCCGCCGGCGTCGAGCCACAGGGCGAGCCCGTCGGCGAAGGGCGCCGGCGGCAGGTCCTCGTCCAGCGGCCGGGCGCCGAGACCGTCGGCCGCCGGGGGCATCTGCAGCGACAGGCCGGTGGCGAGCACCACGGCGCCCACCGACAGGGGCTCGCGTCCGGAGTCCCCACGCACCATCACGGTGAAATCACCGAGGCTGCCCGTGAGCGAGAGGCACCGGGTCGGGACCACGGTCCGCACCGGGAGCCCCTGGTCCTCGAGGGCGCGCGTCACTGTGTCCGCCTCGGGGCCCGCGCCCACCACCGCCACCTCTCGGCGCACCGGCCGGGAGGTCTGCGGCACGGAGGCCGCCTCCGGGACGTCGGCAGCCGGGGCGGCCAGGCCCAGGCGCCGGGGCGGTGGGCGGAAGGCCCAGGGGTCGTCCGCGCCTGCGGCGTCCGGGGCGCCGGCGTCCCCGTGATCGCGCAGCAGCCGCGTCGCCACGTCCCGGGCTTGCAGCAAGCTGGCCTCGATGTTGGCCGGACCGCGGCAGGCGCCCACGGTGTAGAGGCCGGTCGGGCTCGAAGGCCGGTCGGGATCGTCGCCCCCGCGCCCTGCGCCGGGGTCGGGCAAAAAGCCCCCGAGGGTGGGCTCGAGCCCGAGGGCCGCGCCGAGCTCGGCGCTCCCCGCGCGCGGCACCATGCCCACGGTCATCACCGCGCCGTCGAAGTCCTCGAGCACCATGGCGCCGTCGGGCGCCTGGTAGGCTACGGCGAGGCTGCCGTTTGTATCGCCAGCCGTCTCCTCGCCCGGTTGCCCCCCGGTCGGTGGTCGCAGCTCCGCGGGCACGCCCTGGATCAGTCGCACCCCAGCGGGCAGCGCGTCGAAGCGCTGGCGCGCCTCTTTTCCATGCACCTGCAGATCGATGTAAAAGACCGTCACTTCCCAGTCGGGCCGTACGTGCAGCAGGCGGCGGGCCGCGTTGAGGGCCACCGTGCAGCAGATCTGGGAGCAGTAGGGGCGCCCCGCCTCGGGATCCCGAGAGCCCACGCACTGTAGAAACGCGATCCGTTTGCGCGAGCCCCCGCCAAAGCCCAGCGCGTCGAGGGCGCCACGCTGCAGGGCGCGGTCGAGCTCCGCGGTGGTCACGGCGGCGGCGAGACCCTCGTGGCCGATGGGGCGGGAGCCGGTGGGATCGAAGGGCTCGAAGCCGGTGGCCAGCACCACGGCGTCCGCCTCCAGCGCCGTTTCGGCGTCCGTATCCGCAGCGGCGCGTGCATCCGCGGCGGCTTCCCCGTCACCGCTGGATCCCCGTTCGACAGGGGTCGCGACAGGGGTCGGGCGGGCTCGCACCGTGTAGCCGCCTGCGTTGCGCTCCACGGCCGTGACCTGCTGGCCCGTGCGCAGGGTGATCGCGGGATCGCCCCGCACCGCGGCCAGGGTGTCGTGCACCAGGCAGACGCCGCAGCGCTGGCAGCGGTCGGTGGCCATGCAGGGCCACTGTGCCGCGTAACCGCCCGGTTGGGCCGCGGCCTCCAGCACGGTGACGGGGTGTCCTCGCCGCGAGAGCTCGACGGCCACGCCGAGCCCGGCGACGCCGCCACCAACGACAACAGTCCTAATCGACATGATTTGGTTTTTCGCAGGACATGGCACGACCGTCAAGAGCGAGACCGGAGCTCGACCGCTCGCACCCTTTTCCGCGGCTGCCATATTTGTTGTATAAATACGGGTATATGTGCACCCCCGGGCGAGCTGGAGGGCGAGGGT
>CAYFWA010000123.1:6816-11951 GCA_964346625.1 uncultured Myxococcales bacterium | reverse complement strand
CCCGGGCACAATATCGCTCAAGTGCGCAGAATTTCGGCGCACCGCGGCATCGGCTTCCCCATCCGGCCTGGTGGCTGGGGTCGGGCCGCCGCTCAGGCGGCTTCTGTTCTCGCGAAGCCGATTACGCGTGTATCTTTGGACTGTTGCCAACAACGCAACTGGCTCGCGCGGGGATTCGGCTTGCCTCCGGCCCGCGGCCGCGCAAGACTCGAGATCAGCCCGAGTCCCCGGTAGAGTTGGCCCCGACATGACCGAACAGCGAGACGACGCCACGCCCGCGCGCGACGAAGGCGAGAAAAAGCCCGCCGCCGAGGCGCCCGCGTCCCCAGGCACGACCACCAGCGACGTTCCCGCCACCCCGGAAGGAGGCCCACCCGAGGGTTCGGGGAGTCGGGGGTCGGCCAGCACGGCCTCGGGCGCCATCGATACCGGCGCGGCCTCGGGCGCCATCGATACCGGCGTGGTTTCGGCGTCGAGCCCCGGGGAGGCGCGGGCGTCGAGCCCCGGGGAGGCGCGGGCGCCGAGCCCCGCGAAGGATTGGGCGCCGGCGGTCGGGCCTCCGCCAGTCCCGCCGGTACCCCCCGCCGGCCCGCCGCCCCTCCCGCCGGGCCCCCCCGCGTCGCCGGCGTCATCGGACGACGGCGACTCCGACGTGACGGTGCCCGAGGAGGTGGTCCAGGAGGCCATGGTGCCGCCCCCGCCCCGGAGCCTGGAGCGCACCGGCCTCAGCCCGGGGTTTTTGAGGGACCTGGTCCTCAAGCACGTATATTTCGGCGGCGACCTCGAAGGCATCGAGGTGGCGGACCGCATGGCCCTGGCGTTCCCCTTGGTGGAGGAGCTGCTGCATCAGCTCAAGCGCCAGGAGCTCATCGTGGCCCAGGGCGGCTCCGGGGTCCTGCGGGGGGTGCGCATGCGCCACCAGGTCACCGAGCGCGGGCGCAAGCGGGTGGACGAGATCCTGCGACGGGACAACTACTGCGGCCCGGCGCCGGTGCCCTACGACCAGTACGTGGGACAGATCCATCTACAGACCATTCGCCAGGTCCAGGTGTCCCCCGAGCGGGTGACCCAGGCCTTCGATCGGCTGGTGCTCGATCCGGCGGTGCCCCAGCGCATCGGACCGGCGATCCACTCGGGGCGATCGATCTTTTTGTACGGGCCGCCGGGCAACGGCAAGACCTCCCTGGCCGAGTGTCTGGTGGAGACCATCGGGGGCCAGGTGTTCATCCCCCGGGCGGTGCGGGTGGACACGGAGATCGTGCGGGTTTTCGACGAGCTGTATCACGAGCCGGTGCACGGCGAGGTGCGCTACGACCCGCGCTGGGTGCTGTCTCGCCGGCCCCGGGTGATGGTGGGGGGAGAGCTGACGCTGGAGACCCTGGATCTCACCACCACGGGGCAGGCCACCTTCTACGAGGCCCCCTTCCAGCTGAAGGCCAACTCCGGCGTGCTGTTCATCGACGACTTCGGTCGGCAGCGCTGCGATCCCCAGGACCTGCTCAACCGCTGGATCGTGCCGTTGGAGAGCGGCTTCGACTTCTTGACCTTCCGCAGCGGGCAGAAGGTGCGGGTGCCCTTCGACAACCTGCTGGTGTTCGCCACCAACCTGGATCCCAAGGAGCTGGTGGACGAGGCCTTCTTGCGCCGGATTCGGTACAAGATCGAGATCGGGGATCCGAGCCCGGCCCAGTACCAGCAGATCTGGGAGCGGACCTGTGAGCGACACGGTCTGCCCTACGACCCGTCCCTGGTGGACCATTTGATCCAGCGGCACTATGTGGGACCGGGCCGGCCGCTGCGGTCCTGTCACCCCCGGGATCTGCTGGAGCAGCTCGTGGACATCGGGCGCTACCGCGGCCAGCGCCCCGCGTTGACCCGCGCCCTGCTCGACGAGCTGTGCGGGCTGTACTTCGTGGAGCTGTAACCGGTGGTTTCCATCCTACGTAGAGAGGGATCATGGCAATACCTCCGGCCATCTTGATCGCGGGTCTCGGACAGACGGTCGCCGAGCTGGCCCGGCGGGTCAGCGACCCGGCCAGAACCAGGTCCGGCGGCCGAGCAGGCGCAGCACGGCGGGAACGAGGATCATGCGCACCAGGGTCGCGTCCAGCGCGACGGCCAGGGCGAGGGCGAAGCCCATCTCCTTCATGGGCAGCACGGTGCCGGAGATGAAGGCGGCGAAGGTGATCACCATGATCAGGGCTGCGTTGGTGATGATCCCGCCGGTGCGCGACAGCCCGGCCTGAATGGCGTCCCGGTGGGCCCGCTCCAGCGCCTCGGGATCCTTGGCATCGGCGGAGCGTTCCCGCCACTCCTCCTGGATGCGGGTCATGAGGAAGACCTCGTAGTCCATGGACACGCCGAAGACCACCCCGAACAGGATGATGGGGGTGGCCACCGATAGCGCGCCGGGCGGCGGGCCTTCGTAGCCGAGGAGCCCCAAACCGTAGCCGTTCTGGAACACCAACACCAGCAGGCCGAAGGTGGTGAGCAGAGACAGGGCGTTCAGACACAGCGCCTTGGCGGGGATCACCAGGGACCGGAAAAAGAAAGCCATGAACACGAAGGCGCAGCAGGCCAGCACCGGGAACATGATGGGGATGGCCTGTTTGATGCCGAGCTTCGTCTCGTAGAAGGTGGCCTGTCGACCGCCCACCCAGGTCTTCACGGCTTCGTCCTGGGCGAACCGATCGGGCAGCTCGCGTCGCAGCTTGCCCACCAGGACGTTGAGGGCGGCGTCCGAGCCGTCCTTGCCGTAGATGTCCATGGAGACCAGCCGCTTGTCGCGTGACAAAAACCGCCCGGCGAAGCCCGCCCCGAAGCCGGCCAACGGGATCAGCTTGGTCATCATGTCCGCGCTGCGTACCTTGTGGACCTCGGGCCAGCCGCGGATCTCTTCGACCACCTCGAGCAGGTGCCGTTGTCGCTCCTCGTCGAGCCAGGTGCCCTGATCCTCGATCTGGATCACCGCGGTGATGCGGTACATCTCCGCCGCCCCGGCGATTTCCATGAAGCGCTCCACGCCCCGGCGCGACTCCAGCTCCATGGGGATGGCCTCGTGGCGAGGATTCTTGAGCTCGATGCGCAGCAGGTTCGGCGCGGCGAGACCCACCACCACGAGCCCCACCCCCACCAGGACCAACGGCCGCCGCAACACCCCGGCGCTCCAGCGTTCCCAGAAGCGGTCCACGGCGGCGTGGCTCGCGCGAAACCAGCGCCAGCGGGGCCAGTCCATGGTGGGGTGCCAGAAGCTCAGCAGCACGGGCAGCAGCGTGAGCGTGGTGGACAAGGTGAAGCACACGGTGAAGATGCCCGCCAGCCCCACGGACTGGGGCAGGCGGAGCTGCGGGATGAGCAGCCCGGCGAACCCCATCATCACGATGATGCCCGAGCCGAGGATGGCGAAGCCGGCGGTCTGCGCCGCCTTCACGATGGCCTCCTCGGGCTCGCGGCCTTTGTCGCGCTCCTCCCGGAAGCGGGACACGTACAGCAGGGCGTAGTCCAGCCCGAGCCCCAGCCCGGTCATGGAGCTCACCACGCTCACGTACATGGACAGCTCCACCTCCAGGGCCACCAGGAAGGCCACGAAGAGGCTGCCGGTCACCGAAAGCGAGGCCGTGATCACCGGGAGCAGCGCCGCGCTGGCGCTGCGGAACATCCATACCAGCAGGATCAGCGCGCAGGCGGCCACGATGAGCTCCGCCCGCCGGGAGTCCCGGCGGACCAGGCGGCCAATGTCCACGTCCACGGCGGGGGGGCCGCTCACCAGCACCTCGAGGGCGGGTAGCGCCAGCTCGTCCTGGACGCCCCGGATGGCGCGCCGGAGGTGGTTCACGCAGCGACCCGCCTCGTGGTAGTCGTTGAGCCCGACGTCCATCTCGATGAGGGACACCTGGGTGTTGCCATTCTCGGAGACGAACAGCGAGCGAAACGGCAGCTTCTCGTAGTGGGTGAGGGCCTTGATGCAGTAGACCTTCTCCACCGCCCGGTGGACCCGCCGGGTGGACTTCGTGTAGGGGTCGTCGTCGAACTGCCGGTGGTCGTGGTGGAAGGTCAGCAGCGCGAGGAACTGGGACTGCTTGGCAAACTCGCGCGCCTTGACCTGCTCCACGAAGGTGGACTGGGCCTCGGGGTGGGTCATCACCACGGTGAGCAGCTTGCGGTTCACCGCGGTGAAGCCGTAGATGAACGCCGGGGTCGGCAGCAGCCAGAGGATCAGCACTGCCCAGCGGTGTCGAATCAGGAAGCGGGTGAGCCTGCCCAGGAGGCGTTCGAGCATGTGGTTTGGCCAATCCGGGGGTGGTAAGCGGTGCCCCGGAGTCAGTTTCCGGGCAGTCGCAGCGGAAATCAACCCATAGTTTTGTTGGGGCTTGCCGAAAAAGCCCCGCCACGATACGGAAGGGGCTGTGCGATGGGGTGGGCTCTGTTACGTTTGTGACAGGGTCTTCGAGCGGGAGCCCCCGGATCGCAGGAGCGGTGAATGCACACGCGGATTGCTTTCGAGGCCGACCTCGGCGGCCAGATCCTGGACGCCCTGCCCGAGGCGGTGCTGGTGGTAAACGAGGATTTACGGATTCTCGCGTTCAACCGGGCCGCCGAGGTGTATCTCGACCCGCCCTTCGAGGCGACCTTGCGCCAGCTCTGTGGGCACGCCCTGCGTTGCCTCAACGAGCGGGGCTCGGATCGGCCCTGCGGGGAGACGGCGCACTGCGGCTCCTGCGCGCTGCGGGAAGCGGTGGAGACGAGCCGCGAGCGCGAGGGGACTTTTCGCCGCCGCTACGAGTTCCAGCGGGAATCGGCCGGCGGCGAGGTGGAGACGCTGCACCTGCTGGTCACCGCCGCGCCCCTGGAAAACGGGAATGCGGCCCTCACGGTGCTGGTGCTCGAGGATGTCTCCGCGGTGACCCGTCTGCACCAGCTTCTGCCCATCTGCGCGGGCTGCAAGAAGGTGCGCGACGATCAGGACCAGTGGCACGAGCTGGAGGTGTACATGTCCGCGCACAGCGACGTGCTGTTCAGTCACGGCTATTGCCAGGAGTGTGCCGAGCGCGCCATCCGCCAGACGGAGGGCCGCGAGCCGGGCCGCAAGTCGAATCCTGGTCGGTAGGCCGGATGCCTGCTCACCTCTCGCTCTT
>CAYFWA010000123.1:0-6716 GCA_964346625.1 uncultured Myxococcales bacterium | reverse complement strand
CACGTCGCTCTTCACGTCGCTCTTCACGTCGCTCTTCACGTCGCTCTTCACGTCGCTCTTCACGTCGAGGGAGAGCTCTGTTCACGTCGAGGGAGAGCCGCGTCGGTTCACGCGCTGTATGGGGGTTGAGCCGCGCTACTTCACGCGCTGCATGTGGTGGGTGAGCCGCTTTCCTCCCTTGGTCTTGGTCATGGTGAGCTTGTCCCCTTTGACCTTGTAGGGCATGGTCTTCTTGCTGCCGGCGACGGTCATGGTCACCTCGCTGGCGGTGGCGCTCCAGGTGCCCTTCTTGGTCTGGGTCTTGCCCCGGGCGGACATCACCACCACGAAGGTGCCTCCTGGCTTGAACTCGAAGGTGATCTGCATGCCTTTGACGGGGTAGCGTTTCCCATCCACCTCCATGGCCGTGGCCTTCCACTTGCCGTGCAGCTTGGCGCCGGCCTTGGCGAGCGCGTCGGTGGCGCCCCCGCCGGCCAGCAGCAGCAGCGAGGCCGCGGCGAGCGCCATGGTCAGGGTCCGGGGGGAGCGGGATCGCGAGGGGTGCTGGGTCATGTCGTGTCTCCGGCCCGGCGAGGCCGGGCTGCTGCCGCCCGGCGGGCGCCGGCGGGCTTGGTTTTGCCTTTTTTCCTCGAGGTCGAGCAATCGAACCATGCGCGCGATGGCGCTGTTTTCACCTTACATCGTGCGGGCACCGTGGTGCCAGCCCGCGGAGCACCGAGGTGCCAATCTGAGGCGCACCGATGATGCCAATTCGCGGGTTGGACGCTCGCGACTGGCTGAAATTCCAGTCACTGCGAGCAGATCGACAGGCGTCGAGAGCCTTTGGCTTCGCCGGGCACGGGCTCTCGGAGGCACGGAGATGCTGGGGAGGGCACCGCCTCGCCCGCCGTGTCGATGAGCGCTTCGGACCACCATAGCACCCACCGAGCCCTCGCGCCTCCCGCGAATTCGCCCCTCCCCTCGCCGCCGCTCGGTGCCCCCGGAAGATCCCTCTTGTCTCGACGCGTCAGATGTGGTGAGTATTACCAGCTATCAGGAGAGTGACATGTCGATCGACGAAAAGTATCTGCCACTGCAGTGCCTGTATCGCCACGAGAAGGAGCGGCCCAACGACGTCTACTTGATCCAGCCTCTCGGAGGGGGGCGGATCAAGGAATATACCTGGAAGGAGGTGGTGGACGAGTCGAGGAGGATGGCCAACTACCTCAAGCAGCAAGACTTCCCGCCGGGGAGCACGATCTCCATTCTCTCGAAGAACTGCGCCGAGTTCATCATGACGGAGTTCGCCGCCTGGATGGCAGGCCACACGGCCTCGGCCATCTATCCCACCCTGGATCCGGACACGGTCAACTACATCCTGACCCACAGCGACTCCAAGCTGCTCTTCGTGGGCAAGCTGGACACCTGGGACGAGATGAAGCCCGGGGTCCCGGAAGAGCTGCCCAAGCTCTCCTACACGCTGTCTCCGCCCACGGAGTACAAAGCGTGGAAGGACATCGTGGCCCAGACCGATCCCATCGAGGGGCGCCCCTCGATGGGCGCCGAGGACGTGTCGCTGCTGTTTTACACCTCGGGCAGCACGGGGCGGCCCAAGGGCGTGATGAACACCTTCGCCAACATGGCGGTGGCCGCCGCGGGGGAGCTCGAGCGCTTCCACCTCACGCCCGAGGATCGCTACATCTCCTATCTGCCCATGGCGCACTCCTTCGAGACCATGGTGGGCCTCAACCTCATGCTCGCGGCGGGCTGCCACGTCTACTTCGCCGAGGCATTGGACACGTTCTTGCAAGACCTGCACCGGGCGCAGCCCACCTTGTTCGTCTCGGTGCCGCGGCTCTGGCTCAAGTTCCAGCTCGGCGTGTTTCAGAAGATGCCCCCCGAGAAGCTGCAGCGCCTGCTCAAGATCCCGATCCTCAAGGGCATCGTGCGCAAGAAGGTGCTCAAGGGGCTCGGCCTGGATCAGGTCCGCTGGGCCATCAGCGGATCGGCCCCCATGCCGCCGGACCTCATAAGCTGGTATCGCAACCTCGGCCTCGAGCTGCTCGAGGGCTACGGCATGACGGAGAACTTCTCCTTTTCCCACTGCTCGCTGCCGGGCAAGACCCGCGTGGGCTACGTGGGTCACCCGTGGTCCGGCGTGGAGTGCAAGATCGGGGCGAGCGACGAGATCCTGGTGCGCAGCGGCGCCACCATGAAGGGCTATCACAAGATGCCCGAGGAGACCGCCGAGGTGATCACCGAGGACGGCTGGCTGCGCACCGGGGATCAGGGCGCCATCGACGAGGAGGGGCGGCTCAAGATCACCGGGCGGATCAAGGAGCTGTTCAAGACGTCCAAGGGCAAGTACATCCACCCCGTCCCCATCGAGAACCTGCTGAACTCCAGCCACTTCGTGGAGCAGTCGGTGGTCTCGGGCGTGGGCTTCCCGCAACCCCTCGCGGTGGTGATGCTCGCCGAGGAGTACCGTGGCAAGCAGGACGATCCGGCGGTCCGGCAGAAGGTCACCGCTGGCCTCAAGCAGCTCCGCGACGAGATCAACGCCAAGGTGGCCGGTTTCGAGCGGCTGCAGCTCATCGCGGTGGCGGCCAAGGAGTGGACCATCGAGGACGGGCTGCTCACCCCCACCATGAAGATCAAGCGGCCCGAGCTCGAGAAGACCTACAAGCCCAAATACGAGGGCTGGTACGAAAGCGGCGAGCCGATCATCTGGGAAGACTGATCCGACGCGTCAAGAGCGTACCCTGCGCGCGAGCCGCTGCTCTCGTTCGCTCCAGAGCGACCGCATCTGCTCCACTACGGAAAGCGACACCGTGCAGACGCCCAGGGGACGCTCCTCGAGGTCGTGGCAGTCCGACCCGCCGGTGGCCAGGGGGAGGTCGTACCGGCGGCGCAGTGCCTTCAACCGCGCCTCGAGCTCCGGGGTGTGGGCCGGGTAGCGGACCTCCAGGCCGTCGAGGCCCATCGCGAGGAACCCCGGCAGCAGCTCCTCCACGGTCTCGAGGGTGGGGTTGACCTCTTTGTAGTGGCTCTCCCCGGGATGGGATCCCGCGGCGGGGTGGGCGAGCACCCGCAGCACGGGCCAGCGCTGCACGTAGTCGCGCAGGAGCTCCAGGGGGATGCCCGACGGCACGTAGGCCGGGGAGTCGTTGCCGATGATCCGGGACACCGCCGCGCGCTTGGTGATGCCCAGGTCATTGAGGGCCAGGGCGAAGTGGCGGCGGGTGATCCGCTCGGCGTGCGCGTAGACGTCGGCCTCCTGCAAGGGGCGGGGCAGCCGCGGCTGCTCGCCGCCCGGCGCGAACACCCGGTTGATGGCGGCGATGCGTGTTGAGGTGAGCGCCGGGCCCCGGCCTTGCGCGAGCACCTGCCGGGTGTCCTGCCGGAAGTCGGGATCGGCCTGCAACTCCGGTGAGAAGTAGACCAGCACGTGCAGCGTACCGGTGAACGCGGCCTCGGTGAACCGCACGGAGGCCTCGACGCCGCAGACCACGTCGACGCCGACGCGTGGTGCCGCCTCCAGCGCCTCGGGCAGCGCCTCGATGGTGTCGTGATCCGTGATCCCCACCGCCCTCAGCCGCAGGGCGGCCGCCGCCTCCACGAGGGCGGCAGGTCGGTAGGTCCCATCCGAATGGATCGTGTGGTTGTGCAGATCGGCTCGGTTGCGCTGGGCCGCTTCGGTGGTGGCTTCGGTCTTGGCTTTGGTCATGGCCTCGATCCATACCGTCAAAACAGCCGACGCGCGAGCCCTCCCATGCGCGGCTGGTGCCAGACTACCGGCAAAAGGGCCCGAGCGCGACGAATGCCGTATCCACAAATGCTCGAAAAATCAAGCGACAAGGCGATTCTCGGCCGTTTTCGTCGATTTCGCTCAGCATCGAGCAGCCCTTGTGCTATGATTTATCCTCCTCCTTCTGTTACCCCTTTCGGTACCCACAGGAGAACCATGGCCGAGAAGAAGACAAAGCCCGACGAGTGTCAGAACACAGCTCCTCCGGACGAGGCCGAGCTCGAGCGGCAGCGCCGCGAGAAAGACCACGCTTGGGAAGAGCAGGAAGCCAGGCGGCGTCGAGAGGAGATCGACCGACGGGTTCACTCCAACTGGCGCAACCGCTGGCTGTAACACCTCTTTTCGCTAGCTCGACCCCCCGCTCCGATCACGGTCGAGTCTGACGCTACAAAATTACAGCACCGACTCGTGCTGAGGGGGACCGCCGTACATCCAGCAGTCCCGGCTCACCGGCGGTCCGGGCTCACCTCTCGCTCATCTTCGCGTAATCTTGTCGTGTAGCAGCGGACGGGAACAATCGCTCCGCGAGGCTCGATCCGGATTTCTCCCGAACGCTGCTAGCCGGGACGGCGGAGGATGAGCCAGGCGGCCAGCAGCAGGGCGGGCCAGGGGAAGGGCGCCGGGGCAGGGGTGTCCGGCGTTGCGGGGGCGCTCTGGCAGCCGGTGCAGCCGACGGGGCGGGGCCGGGCGGGGACGCGTGAGCCGGCCGCCAGGGCGTCGCTCGATTTCGCCGATTTCGCCGATTTCTCACCGGCGCCCATGGGGGCGGCCCCGGCGGATTCATCCCCCGCCGCGGAGGGGGCTTGCTTGCCGGCGTGCTCCGGGCTGGAAGTCTTGTCCGCCGGCTTGCGCTCACGCACCCGATAGTGCTCGCCGCGCTCGGCCACGATGCGCTGGTACCAGTCCTCGGGGTAGCCGGGGTGGGTCACCTTGCCCTTGGCGTCGCGCACGTTGCCGTCGAGGTACTTCATGAGCAGCTCCTGGCCGAGCCGGCGCCAGCGCCCCAGCACTTCGTTGCTCACCCGGGCCGAGTATTCGTTGAGAAAACGGCTGGCCAGGGCGGGGTTTTGGCGATGCAGGGTCAGGGCTTTCTTTTCCACCACCGGCTGCTCGGTGACGAACCGGCGCTCGAAGGCCACCTGGACCTCGCGGATGTCCTTGATGATGTCCTGGTAGCGGGTGTAGGCCCAGTTGGAGACCCAGTTGAACACCCAGAACGCCGACTCCCAGGAGAACCGCTGGAAGGACGCGGTGCCCACGGCGTAGGGCTTGGGGATTCTCGTGAGGCCGGCGTACATGGGCACGTAGACCGTGCTGGCGGCGTCGTCCACGGAGAACCACAGCAGCCCGCCGATGGCCCCGGGTAGCCACGCCCGGGACTGGCTCACGAAGGAGAACCCCGTCTGCTGGGTGGCGATGGCCCGCTCGTTGAGATACTTCTTGCCGTCCACCTTCCAGGTCAGGGGCCGCCACCGGTAGGGCAGCTTGTAGGGCCCGGCGCCCACGTCCTTGCGCAGATCGAAGGGGGTCCCCTCGAAGTGGTCGCGCATCAGGTCCATCACGTCCCGGGGCCCGAGCTTGTGCGCGGGCTTGACCCACACGGGCATGGGCTTGGCGCTGGGCTTGCAGGCGGCGTAGTCCACCTCCACCTTGCCCGGGGCCACCCGGTTGAAAAACGACCATACTCGCCCCTCACACACCCGCAGGGTGATACAGTCCGCGGGCGCGTAGGCCGCGGCGAAGGAGAAGTCCTCGTCCTTGCCCTTGAACCAGCCCTTTTTGCGGGCGAAGGAGACCACGTCCTCGGCGTACAGGCAGTTTTTCGGATCGTTCCGTGGGAACTGGTGGATGCGCGGCTGGTTGGCGTGGGCCGCCACGTAGCCGTCGGGCACCCGCCGGGCCACCCACAGCGCGCCCTTGGCTCCGGGCCCCTTGCCGATGAGGTCCATGATCCAGACCTCCCGGGGATCCGCGATGGAGAAGCTCTCACCGCTGCTGTAGTAGCCGTAGCGGTTCACCAGGTCCACCATGGTGCGGATGGCCTCGCGGGCGGTCTTGGCGCGCTGGAGCGTGGTGTAGATCAGGCTCCCGTAGTCGATGATGCCTTTGGGGTTGCGCAGATCCTTGCGGCCGCCGTAGGTGGTCTCGGCGATGGCGAGCTGGTGCTCGTTCATGTTGCCCACCACCCGGTAGGTCCGCTGTACCTGGTCGATCTCGCCCAGGTACTTGCCCGTGTCCCATTCGAAGATCTTCTTCTTGGCCCCGGGCGGGTGCGTGGCGGCGGGGCGGTAGTACAGCTCCCCGTACAGCTCGTGCGAGTCCGCCGCGTAGGTGATCATGGTGGAGCCGTCTTTGGAGGCCCCGCGCGTGACCAGCAGGTTGGTGCACGCCTCGGCCTCGGGAGCCGGCACTGCGGTGAGCGCAAGCACGCTCGCGGCCGCGGCCACCAGGAAGGGGGGGAAGGCGGTCCGCCGGACCGGGGCACCGCGTGAGGTCTTGAGTCGGGTCATGGGTCTCCTGAAGGTGGTCTCCTGAAGGCGGAGGTGACGGTGACGGTGAAGCGCAGGGACCACGCCGGTCCTCGAGCCAGACGGTTCATCAACCGTGGTTATATCCAAAAAAGCGTGGCGGGCTCAAGACGCGCGCTCCGGGGCGTTCGCCGACAGGTCCCCGCGCTCGGGGAGAGCGGGGCGGTAGAGCAGCATCAGCGCCATGGGCAATAGCGGGATCAGCAGCGCGGCCCCGATGGGCTGCATCAGCACCCCGGCGGCCCACAGCAGCGCCGCCACGCCGAGCCAGGCCACCCGCAGCCAGAGGTAGCGTCGCCGCCAGCGCGGACCGAGGATCACCAGCAACAGGTCGGTGGGCCAGAAAAGGGTTCTGTCCGAATTTCTCAACGGGATTTGTACTGCACTTATGAAATGTTGAC
>CAYFWA010000122.1:0-12019 GCA_964346625.1 uncultured Myxococcales bacterium | reverse complement strand
GCTCTTCTGTGACTGCCTCATGGAATCACGGGAGGCCTCCCACCGTAGCCGGGTTACATAAGCGCCCGGTTTTCGCATCGGAAGGAAATGTTCCGGATCGCCGCAGAGGTTCAGCGTGAACGTGAAATTCCGGGCTTTCGAAGGTGGGCGCTGAAGCAACCCACCTTCCTTGACCGCCATTTATACCATTTCATTCCGCTCAAAACAGTCCGCCGCAGGCCGCCCGCAGGGTTTCGATCCAGGCCGAGGGGAATAGCCCCAGCAGGAGCAGGGTGGCGATTAGGAGGACGCAGAGGAGGCGGCTGCTTTGGTCGAGTTCGAGCGGCGGCTCAGGGGGTGCTTCGGCGCCTGTTCCGAAGAAGGCCGTCTTGACGATTCCGAGATAGTAGTAGGCGGCGATGACGGTGTTGGCGAGGGCGATCAGAACCAGCCAGCCGAGCCCGGATTCCCATGCGGCGATCATCAGGGCGAATTTGCCCATGAAGCCGACCATGGGCGGAATGCCCGCCAGGGAGAAGACGGCCACCAGCAGCGTGACCGCCAGCAGGGGCGAGCGGCGGTGCAGGCCCGCCAGGTCGGCGATGCGCACGTTGCTCCCGTCGGCGGAGACCCGCGCGATGACCAGAAAGCAGGCCAGCACGGCAAAGACGTAGCCACTGAGGTAATACAACGCGGCCGCGTAGCCATCGACCCCGAGTGCGGCCACGCCCACGAGGGTGTAGCCGCCGTGGGCGATGGCGGAGAATCCCAGCAGTCGCTTGAAGTCGCTCTGCCGGAGGGCGATGAGATTCCCGTAAAGCATCGAGGCCACCGCCACGGCACCCACCACCGCGGCACCGGCCCCATCGGCCAGGGAGAGGAAGCGCAACAGCAGGGCGAGGGCCGCCACTTTGGGCAGGGAGGCGATGACCGCGGCGGTCTCGTGCGCGGCGCCCTCATACACGTCCGGCGTCCAGAAGTGGAAGGGGAAGATGGCGAGTTTGTAGAGGAAGGCGGCCACGCTCAGCAGGAGCCCGGCGATGGCCAGCGGGTTTCCGGCCACCGGCCCCAGCCGCTCCGCCATCTCCGGGATCGAGGTGGTGCCGGTCAGCCCGAACAAATAGCCCATCCCGAAGAGCATCAAGCCGCTCGCGCCCACGCCGAACATCATATACTTGATGGCCGCTTCCATCTGCATCCGCTGCCCGTTCTCCTCCCGCCGCATGGCGATCAGCAAGAACAGGGGGAACGAGGAAAGCTCCAGCGCCACCACCAGCACGATCAGGTCGATGCTCCCGGCCAGAAAGACCAGTCCGGTCACACTCGCGGCCAGCAGAAACAAATACTCCGGGCGCACCTCTTTCCGGATGTCGCCCAAGCCCCGGCCGACCACCAGACAGCCCGCGTAGCCGAGGCCGAGGATCAATTTGATCGCCTGCGAAAAGGCGTCCACCCGGTAAGCGCCGCCGAAAAAGGTCCCGCCGCTGCCGAAGGTCAGCAGCACGGCCGCCACGAAGAGCAGCGCGATCCCCCCGGACGCGGCCAGCGCCCAGCGCTCGCGTCCTTTCGGCAGGGTCAGCGCGAACAGGGCGAGCAAGCCCGTCAGCAGGACGGCTTCCGGCAGGAGGGGGAGGAGGGAAAGCTGGGACTCGACAGGCATGATCCGGAAAAAAGGCTTACGGCGCGGACGGGGAGGCGGGCAGGGAGGCGGACGCGGCCTGTTCGACCAAGCGGGCGATCTGGTCGAGGCTGGCTTGCATCAGCTCGACGAACGGCCCGGGCTGCAAGCCGATCCAAAGCACGAACAACAAAAAGGGCAGCAGGGTGAGGATCTCCCGCAGGTTCAGATCTTCCCGCGCGGCGTGGTCGGGATTGCGCTCGCCCCCGTAGGCCACCCGTTGCAGCACCCGCAGATTGTAGGCGGCCGCCACGACGATGCCGGGGATGGTGGCCAGAGCCAGCGGCAGGGAAACGCCGAAGGCGCCCGCCACCACCAGAAATTCGCCGACGAAGGTGTTGGTGCCGGGGAACCCGAGCGATGACAGGCAGAAAATCCCGAGGAAAAACGCGAAAACCGGCATCCGCCTGCCGAGCCCCGCCGCCGCGGCCAGCTCGCGCGTGCCCAGCCGCTGGTAGATCATGCCCACCGCGATGAAGAGTGCCCCGGTGGTCACCCCGTGGCTGATCATGACCAGGGCGCCGCCCGCCATGCCGTCGGCGGTGAGGGAAAAGATGCCGAGCGTGGCGAAGCCCATGTGGGCCACACTCGAGTAGGCCACGATCTTTTTCAGGTCGCTCTGGGCGAGTGCCGCCAGCCCCCCGTAGAGGATGGCGGCCACCGAGAGCCACAGCACGACCGGCGCGAACCACACCGCCCCGAGGGGCGTCATCGGCAGGCAAAACCGCAGAAATCCGTAAGTCCCCATCTTCAGCAAAATGGCGGCCAGCAGCACGCTGCCCGCCGTGGGGGCCTGGACGTGCGCCGCGGGCAGCCAGGTGTGGAAGGGGAACATCGGCACCTTGATCGCGAAGGAGACGAACATCGCCAGAAACACCCAGCGCTGGAACGTCTCCCCGAAATCCCGCCCCATCAGCCCGGGCATGCTGAAGGTATCCCCCGCCACCCGCAGCGCGATGATCGCCGCCACCAGCAGGATCGAGCCCGCCATGGTGTAGAGGAAAAACTTGATCGCGGCATACACGCGGCCGCTCCCGCCCCACACGCCGATGAGGATGGTCATGGGGATGAGCATCGACTCCCAGAAGACGAAAAACAGCACCAGATCGAGCGCGCAAAAGACCCCGGTCATCGCCGTCTGCATCAGCAGCAGGCAGATCATGAACTCCCGCCGCCGGGTGTCGATGCCCCGCCACGAGGCCAGCACGCACAGCGGCCCGATCAGGGTGGTGAGCAGCAGCAGCAACAGACTGATGCCGTCGATCCCCAGGGTATAGTGGATGCCCAGCGCCCCGATCCACTCGCGGTGCTCCACCCACTGGAAGCCGCCCGCCGGATCGAAGCCGCCCAGCAGGAACAGCGAGGCCCCGGCGAAAAAGACGGTGCTGCCGAGCGTCCAGCCGCGCACCCAGGACTCGCGCAGCAAGAGCGCCACGCCGGCGGCCGCCAGCGGGCCGAAGATCAGCAGGCTCAGGAGGGGAAATCCGGTATGGGCGTCGGGTAAATTCATCGTCGTTTCACTTTCCAGCCAGACTCCACAGCACGAAGAGAAGGATCACGAAAACGCCCAGGCCGAGCGAGAGACCCTGTTGCAAGCGCCCCCGCTGGCTGGTGCGGAGCACGCCGCCCAGCCGCCGGAAGGCGCGGGCGGTGCCGTCCACCGCCGCATCCACCACCCGGTTGTCGAACACGCCGACGCCGCCCGCCGACCGCATGACCACCCGGATGCCGCCCCGCTCGTGCAGGCGCGACCACCACCGGTCGAAGCCCTGCAAAGGCCCCGCCGCCAGCTGACCGAAGCCGCGCGCGGGGGCGCGGTAGAACTGTCCCGGATCCCGCACCACGACGGCCTTGGGGGCGAACTTCGCCCGCAGCAGGTAAAACCCGAGCGCCGCGAAGCCGAGCAATTGCAGCGTCTCCATCACATGGTAGGCCGTGTAGGGATGGTAGTCCACCGCGTGCGGCAGCAGGCCGTAGAGCGCGCCCGGAAAGATCCCGATCAGCACGCACAGCGCGGCGGCCACCGCCATGGCGGCCAGCATATTCCACGGGGGATCGGCCGCCCGCCGCTCGACCTCGGCCCCGCCGCGCGACTCGCCGAACCAGATCAGCGCCAGCAGCTTGCAGCCGATGCTCACGAAAGTCCCCACCGAGGCCAGCATCAGCAAATACGCCGCCGCGTAGCGGTGGTCCTCGAACACCCCCGCGAGCGTCATCGACTTACTGACAAACCCGCTGAACAGCGGCAGGGCGGAGATGGACATCGCCCCCACCGCCGTGAAAAACAAAGTCCAGGGCATCTTCGCGGCCAGCCCGCCCAGCTGCGTGAACTTGCTGCGCCCGGTCGCCAGCAGAACGGCCCCGCAGCCCATGAAGAGCAGCCCCTTGTAGAGAATGTGGGCGAAGGCGTGGGCGATCGCCCCGTTGACCGCCAGCGCCGTCCCCACGCCCACGCCGGCCACCATAAAGCCCACCTGGCTGACGATGTGGTAGGAGAGCAGCCGCCGGCAATCGTTGACCAGGAAAGCGAAGGTCACCCCGTAGAGCGCCATCACCACCCCCAGCGGCACGAGGATTTCAAACCCGGGAAAGCCGCGGCACAGCGCATACACCGCCGTCTTCGTGGTGAAGGCCGACAAAAACACCGCCCCGCTGAAGGTGGCCGCCGGGTAGGCGTCGGGCAGCCAGCCGTGCAACGGCGGCACCGCCGCGTTGACCAGCACCCCGGCCAGTATCAGCCAGACGCCCACCCCCGCGCCCGCCTGCGAGAACGACTCGAAGGCGAAGTCCCCCCCGCTGGCCGAGCCGTGCAGGAGTATCCCCGCCAGCAGCAGCAGCCCGCCCGCGCCGTGGACGAGCAGGTAGCGATACCCGGCCGCCAGCGACGCCGGACTCCGCCGCGCCCAGATCAGAAAGACCGAGGACAGCGCCATCCACTCCCAGAAGAAGAACAGCACCAGCAAATCCCCCGCGAGAATCACCCCCAGCGAGCCGCCCACGTAGAGCCAGCTCGCCACATGCTGCCCCACGTCCTCGACCTTCCAGGCGTAGAGCGATCCCAGCAGCGCCATCAGCGCCATGATCAAGGCGAACACCCGGCTGAGCGCGTCCACCCGCCCGAAGACCAGCGTCCACTCGTAGATCCGCAGCTCCCCGTAAACCCCGGAGGGCAGGGTCGCCACCACCGCGAGAACCACCGCCGGGACGAGCAGCAGGGCGGCGCGCCGCAGCGTCCGCGGCAGGAAGGGCAGGGCGAGCGCCCCGGCCAGGAGAATCGCCGAAGGGTGCAGGAACACGCTATTCATCGCCGGCCTCCTCCTTGCGTTGCAAGCCCGCCTTGCCCAGCAGCTTGCTCCCCAGCACCAGCACAAAGCAACCGGCCAGGCCGAAGGCCGACCAGAAACCCGGCAGCGTCTCCATCCCGGTATGCACGTGGGTCTTGTCCACCACGAACGGCAGGGCGTCGAGCAGCGGCAGCAGAATCAGCACGGCCAGGCCGACCCGCCGGAGCCGGCGCGGGTGCGCGCGGAGCGCTTCGATCCAGGACACGATTTTCATGGCAGCACCACCTTATCCACCAGTTGCATGAGATAGCCGGGGAACACCCCGATCAGGACGGTGATCGCCGCCGTCGCCAGCAGCGGCACCCGCATCGCCAGCGGAGCCTCCCGCACGCCGGCGTAGGTCTCCGGCCCGCCCGTCGGCCGCCCGAAAAATCCCTGATAGACCACCGGCGCGAAATACACCGTGTTGAGCAGGGTGCTCGTCAGCAAAACCACGATCAGCCCGGCCGACCCCGCCGCCCAGGCCCCCGTCAAGAGGTTCCATTTGGTGATGAACCCGGCCAGCCCCGGCACCCCGATCATGCTGAGCGAGCCCACCGCGAAGGCGCCGAAAGTCCAGGGCATCACCCGCCCGAGTCCGGCCATCTCGGAAATCTTCTTGCGGTGGGCGGCCACGTAGATCGCCCCGGCGCAAAAGAAGAGGGTGATCTTCGCGAAGGCGTGGTTGGCGATATGGATCAGCCCGCCCGCCATTCCGTTCGGTGTCAGCAGCGCCACGCCCAGGATGATGTAGGCCAGCTGGCTGACCGTGGAAAAGGCCAGCCGCGCCTTCAGGTCGTCCTTCCCGACCGCGATCACCGAGGCCGCGATGATCGTGAAGGAGACGAACCCGGCGGTGGGCAGCCCGAGGTGCAGCGCCTCCATCGTGTCCGTGCCGAAAACGTAGAGCAGCACCCGCGCGGTCGCGAAAGCGCCCACATTCACCACCGCCACCGCGTGCAGCAGGGCGCTCACCGGAGTCGGCGCGACCATCGCGCCGGGCAGCCAATGGTGCAGCGGCATCAGCCCGTTTTTGGCGAAGCCGAGCAAAAAGGCCACATAGATGCCGATCACCAGGCCGCGCTGCGCCTCGCCGGAGATCACCCCGTCCACCGCGTTCGTCGCGAAGTCGAGATGCCCGTTCATCACGTAGAGCAGCACCATGGCCGGCAGCAGCAGCGCCTTCGCCGCGACGGTCAGATACGTCAGGTATTTGCGCGCCCCGTCGTAGGCCTCCCGGTCCTGGTGGTGCGCCACCAGCGGATACGTGCTGATGCTCACCACTTCGTAGAAGAGATAGAGCGTGAGCAGGTTATCGGAAAACGCGCAGCCGACCGCCCCGAACAGCGCGAGGGCGAAGCACACCGTGAAGCGCGTCTGGGCGTGCTCGCGCAGCCCCCGCATGTAGCCCGCCGAGTAGAAGACCGCCACAAACCACAGAAAAGACGCCACCCCGGCGAAGAGCAGCGAGAGGGCGTCCGCCCGCAGGGAAATACTCAGCCCCGGCAGCCATTCGACCAAAGTCCACCGCAGGGTTTCGCCCGCCAGCACCCGGGGGACCAGCGAAACGACCGTCACGGTCAGCGCCAGCGCCGCCGCCGCCGCCACGCCCTCGCGCAGATTCGGCCGCCGCCCCGTCAGCATCAGCAGTCCCGCCCCGACGAGGGGGATCAGCAGGGCGAGCAACAAGCGCGGTTCCATGGTCATCGTCATCGCCTTCCGGTTAGCCTTGCAACTCGGACAGCCGCGCCGTCTCGATCGACCGGTAATTGCGGTAAACCGCAATCACAATGCTCAGGGCGATCGCGACCTCGGCCGCCGAAAGCCCCATGACAAAAAGCACAAAGACCTGCCCCACGGCCGGATCCGGCACGAAGAAGCGGTTCACCGTCATCAGATTCAGCATGGCCGCCCCGAAGATGATCTCGCCGGAGATGAGCATGCCCACCAGCGTCTGCCGCCGCAGCAGGCCATACACCCCCACGGCCAGCAGCAGGGCCGCCAGCACGAGATAGACCTCGGGTCGCGCGTGGAAGGCGTCCGCGTTCATGTCAGGCTCCTCCCTTTGCGCGCCACCGCCAGCGAGCCCAGGATCGCGACCAGCAGGACCAGGGCGATCAGCTCGAAGGCCAGGCTGTGGGAGGTCAGCAGCGCGACCCCGATCATCTCCACCGATCCGTCGGCCCGGTCCACCACCGGAGTCGGCCAGTCACCGGTCAACCCGGCCCGCGCCAGCCCCCAGAACAGCCCGCCCGCGACCAGCGCCGCCCCCAGCGTCCAGCCGAGCGACTCCCGCCCGGCGGGCGGCTCGTCGGGCTCCGCCAGCATGATCGCGAAAACGATGGTGATGCAGACCGCCCCCACATAGATGAGCACCTGGATCATGGCCAGAAACGGGCTGTGCAGGAAATAGAACAACCCGGCCAGCCCCACCGAGGCCATCGCCAGCCCGCACACGCTGCGGATCATCAGCTTGGTCCGCACCGCGATCAGGCCGCCGCCGATCGTCGCGCCCGCGAACAGCACGAACACCCCCGCAATGATCCAATCCGCCGCCGGAAACGTGTTCATCGGGTCCGTTTATTCCTTTCTTCAAGATCCTTGAGGAGGTCCATTTCCTGCAGGTTGGTTCGGGTTGCGGAGGTCAGGTTGTAGCGTTTGGAATATTCGATCGCATCGACCGGGCAGGCCTCGACGCAGGCACCGCACAGACTGCACGTGGTGTAGTTGTATTGGTAGGACGTGGCCGACTTCTTTTTCGCCCCCTCCTTCTTCTCGCCCTCCACCGAGAGGCATTCGCTGGGGCAGGCCTTCACGCACATGTTGCAGGCGATGCACTGGCTCTCGCCGGTCTCTGCATTCGCCTTGAGCACGAGGTGGGAGCGGTGGCGGGGCGACATGGGCAGGCTCTCGCGCGGGTAGCGCACCGTGACCGGTTTGCGGACGAACTCCCGCATCGTGATTCCCATCCCGACCATCAGGCTCCAGAAGCCTCCGACCACGTCTTTGAATAGCTTCTTCATGATTAAAAGAGTTTACGCAGGATCGCGGTCAGGACGAGCACAAACAGGCTCAGCGGGATGAGGATTTTCCACGACAGGTTCAGCAGGCCGTAGAACTGGGTGCGGGGGAAAGTCCAGCGCACCCACACCACCACGAAGACCAGCGCGTAGAGCTTGAGCAGGAACCAGAAAACCCCCGGCCACAGGCCGACCGGGCTGTCCCACCCGCCGAAGAAGAGGATGACACCCAGGGCGCAGCCGATCACGATGTTGGCATACTCGGCCATGAAAAAGACCCCGAAGCCCATCCCCGCATACTCGGTGTAGGCGCCCGCCACGAGTTCGCTCTCGGCCTCCGCCATGTCGAAGGGCGCGCGGTTGGTCTCCGACAACATGCAGATGAAAAAGATGATGAAGGTCACCGGCATCAGCGGGTTCGAGGCCAGCGCGAAAATGTTCCAGTTCCAGAATCCGCCGCTCTGCTGCTCCACGATCACCGGCAGGCTCAGGCTCCCGGTCAGCAGCAGCAGGGTCACGATCACCAGCATCATCGGAATCTCGTAGGCCACGTTCTGCGAGACCACCCGGGCGGCCGAGATGATGCCGTATTTGTTGCGCGAGGACCACCCCGCCAGCATCACCGCGATCACGTTGAAGGAGCTGAAGGCGAAGAGCGCGATCAGGCCGACGTTGAAATCAATCGCCGCCAATTGCTCGCTGAAAGGCAGCACCGCGAAGGCCATGATGGCCGGGGGCATCATCAGCAGCGGGGCCAGGCGGAAGAGCACCTGATCCGCCCCGGGCGGCACGATCAACTGCTTGGACATCAGCTTGAGCGCGTCCGCGATCGGCTGGAGCAGTCCGGCATAGCCCACCTCGGTCGGGCCGGTGCGCCGCTGGAAACGGCCGGCGCCCTTGCGCTCCACCCAGACCAGGTAGGCCGCGTTCGCGCCGACGAAGGCCGAGGCCAGCAGGGCGGCAAACAGCAGACGATAGGGTTCGGGCCAGCTCATCGGTCGATATCCGGGATTACGAGGTCGAGGCTCCCCATCATGGCGATGCCGTCGGCCAGCATCATACCCTCGGCCGCTTCCTCGAAGAGGCTGAGATTGCCGAAGCAGGGCGTGCGCAGGCGCACCCGGTGGGGCACGTCCTTCCCGGTGCTGGTGATCCGCACCATGAAGCGCCCGCGGGCCGCCTCGGTGGCGAAGCAGTAGTCGCCCGCGGGGGGCTTGATCGAGCGCGGGGTCTTGGCCCGCACCGGTCCGTCGGGCAGGCGGTCCAGCGCCTGCTCGATGATGCGCAGGCTCTGCTCCATCTCCTCCATCCGCACTTTGTAGCGGGCCATGCTGTCGGCCGCCGGATCGGTGGGGATGTCGAAATCCAGCTCGGGATACACCGAGTAGGGCTCGGCGCGCCGCACGTCGTAGGCGACCCCCGCCCCCCGGATCATCGGCCCGGTCGCGCCGTAGCGGCGGCACATCTCCGCATCGATGATGCCGATCCCCTCCACCCGCTTGCGGAAGATGACGTTCTCCGAAACCAGGCGGCGGAACATCTTCAGCCGCGGGCGGAACTCCTTCACGAAGGTCCGGGTCGCCGCCACGAAATTGTCGTCGATATCCTCATACAAACCGCCGATCCGGTAGTAACAGTAGGTCAGCCGGGCTCCGGTGAGCGCCTCCAGGATGTCGAGGATTTTCTCCCGGTCATCGAAGGCGTAGAGCAGCGGGGTCATCCCGCCGAGGTCCAGCAGGTAGGCCCCCCACCAGACCAGATGGCTCGCGATCCGGTTCAGCTCCGAGGTGATCACCCGCACGTACTCCGCCCGCTCCGGAACCTCGATCCCCAGCGCCCGCTCGACCGCGCCCACGTAGGCGTGGGTGTACATCATCGCCGAGAGGTAGTCGATCCGCCCGGTATTCGGCAAAAACTGCTCCCACCTGCGGTTTTCCCCCATCTTCTCGTGCTCGCGGTGGACATAGCCCGCCACGATCACCGCGTCCTTGATGAACTCGCCGTCCATCCGCAGCTTGATGCGCAACACCCCGTGGGTGGCCGGGTGCTGCGGGCCGAGATTGAGCACGAAGGTTTCCTCCGTCCCGATCGAATGAACGCCCTCCACCTTGGTCAATTGTCCGGGAATATCCATCCCCTCAGCTGCCTCCCCCGTTCGTCGCCGCCCGGAAATCCTTCCGCAGCGGATAGCCCTCGAAATCCTCCGGCAGGAGGAGGTGGATCGGATTGGGATGGCCCTTGAAATCGACCCCGAAAAACTCCGCCGTCTCCCGCTCGTGCCAGTTGGCGCCGGGAAAAACGTCGCTCACCGTCGCGATCTCCGGCTTGGCGCGGTCCAGGCGGGTGCGCAGAACCACCCGGGTCCCGGCCGTGAAATGGCAGAAATCATAGACCAGCTCGATCTCGTCCTGGTCCGGCCAGTCCACTCCGGTGATCGCATCGATGGCGAATCCCGCCTCGTTCACCGCCGCGACACCCGCCTTCACGGCCTCCGGGGGCAGAGCCGCGTCGAGATCGTAGCCGACCGCCGTCCGTTCCGTCAGGCGCACGGGAGGAGGGGCGGGCTCGGCGGGTTCCGGCGGCTTCGCTTCCTCCGCCTCTTCGGTCCCTTCGGTCTCCCCGGCCCCCGGCGGGGCGGCGGTAGCCTCGGCGACCGGGCTCTCTTCCGGCACGAGCGCCGCCAGCTTCTCGAACAAATTCCGCAGGGCTTGCTCCATTATTCCGTCTCCACTTCGGGAAACCGGCGGTGGCCGGTGATCTTTTTCTCGAGTTCCATGATCCCCTCGATCAAGGCTTCCGGCCGGGGCGGACAGCCGGGCACATAGACATCCACCGGAAAAAGCTCCTCCACGCCCAGCACCACCGCGTATTGGTCGGGATTGGTGAACGGGCCGCCCGAGATGGCGCAGTTCCCCATCGCGATCACCCATTTCGGCTCCGGCATCTGGTCGTAGAGCGTCTTGACCAGGTCGGCCATCTTCCGGTTGACGGTGCCGGCCACGATCATCACGTCCGCCTGCCGCGGCGACGGACGGAACACCTCCGCCCCGAAGCGCGAAAGGTCGAAGCGCGAGGCTCCCGCCGCCATCATCTCGATCGCGCAGCAGGCCAGACCGAAGGTGAGCGGCCAGAGCGAATTCGCCCGCCCCATCGCCACCAGGTCGTCCAGCTTGGCGAATTTTACGACCGAGGAGAGGTCGGGCGGGGGAGTTTGGCCGGAATCAGACATCGTTGGCGGGGTTGATCGGTCGCACGGCGGGGGGCTGGCGGATCCACTCGAAGACCCCCTTGATCCAGGCATAGACGATCACCAGGGAGAGCACCCCGAGAAAAGGCAGCAGCAGCAGCAGATCGCGCCAGGGAAAGACCCGGTCGTAGATGACCGCCACCGGAATCAGATAAATCAGCGCCACCGCGAACGCCACGAAGATGAGCGCATACAAGTAATAGACCGCACTGTAGCGGATCCAGGCGTCGCCGATCGGCTCCGCCCCGCACTCCACGAACTGTCCCACCCGGTTCATGGTCTGCCGCGAGCCGCGGGCCATCAACAGGTGGGCGATCACGAGCGGCCCGACCGCAAACCCCAGCCCGACCAGCCCGAAGGCCAGCAGATAGATCAGATCGAACTGGAGCGAATCACTCACGCCCGCAAAATCCCCCCTTCGGAAATACTGAATCGCCTGTCATCGCTCGTTTAAACTTATGAATGAAAACGGTCTTAGTTATGGAGTGTTCCGGTGTCAACGGCATCCTGGGCCAACGGGGGCCAAGGCGTTCGTTAGCAAGGCGGCTAATGGAATTTAGAAGTGTTCACGGTGGATTCGGAATTTCGCCGTGGATTCGTAGAAACGGCTGTCGCCGCTCCTCTCCAATACGGCGGTATCCGAGAAAGCTGGAGCGGAAGCGCGAGAGCGATTTCGGTGTTCACCCGCTCTCGAGTGCCATGGCGTCGATGTAGTGATCCTCGAAGCTCTCGATCTGGTTGAGTTCGAGAACCCGGCAGGCCGAACGGAGTG
>CAYFWA010000121.1:8957-12046 GCA_964346625.1 uncultured Myxococcales bacterium | reverse complement strand
CCGGGCGCCTCGACGCCCTGACTTGCAGACCTTATTTTGACCCGCTCCCTTAGGGGCGGGGGTCCATGCCGGCGCGCGGGCGGCTGCGGGCGGGGATGACCTTCAGGGACTGGGTGATGCGCTGGAAAAGCGGCTTCACCGTCTTCCACTGGGAGGGCAGCGACCAGAGGATGAGCTGGTGGTAGTGCGTGGCGCTGCGCAGCAGCGTGATCACGTACACCAGGCGCACGCCGCCGGTCTGGGCGCGCACCACGGCTTGAAGCGCCGGCTTGCCGCTCACCTCGATCCGCTGGCTTTTTTCTTTCTCGAAGCCCTTCACGCGCTTGCTCATCTGCGCGAAGACGACCTTGGCGTAGCCCGCCAGATCCAGGTCCTTGGGGACTTTGGCGCGGGGCTCGGTGATGAGCATCAGGTAGCGGTTCTCCTTTTGCGAGCCGTGGCGCAGATCCGCCCGCGCATTCATCTTGGGCAGCTCCTTCCAGGTCTTTGGGATCTTCACGGTGGCCCGACCGCTGCGGGCCGTGACCCGCTCCAGGGGCACGCTCGCGGCCCGGGGCGCGGCCCGCCGCGGGTCGCCGCGCTGCTCGCGGAACGACGCCACGATCTCGTCGAACACGGGGCGCTGGGCGCTCCAGTGCTCGTTGTTGGTCCAAAGCAGGATCTGGTGGGTGTAGCGTTCGCCTTCCACCGAGGTGTGCAGCATGCGCTGCTTGAACCCCATCACCTCCGCCCGGACCTCGTACTGCAGGGCGGGCCGCGTGCCCACCTCGAGCTCGCGGGGACCGGTCTCCCGGTAGCTCTCGGACTTGGTCTGCATGGACTTGCGCACCAGGTCCGAGTAGCGCCGCAGCGAGTAGGGAGCGAAGTCGCCCTTGTCCTCGGTGATCACCAGCACGAAGGAGGCCCGTTTGAGGTGCTGGGCCTGGATGGAGGCCTCCTGGTTGAGGTCATCGGCTTTCTCCCAGCTCCCCGGGACGCGGATCCGCGATCGGCCGTCAGTGGCATCGAGGGTCTTCCACTTCTTTTTCTTGTCCTTGTCGAGCATCTCGGCCAGCTTGTCGCAGCCGCCGAGGCCCACCACGCCCCCCAGGCCGATCCCCAGCGCCACGAGCGCTATCTGCGCCCGCGATGCGGATCGGGTAAAAGAGGGCCGCCGTAAGCGTTCAGGGGGGATGTCCCATCCCCCCTCGCCGCGAAAAAGCGCGGTTTTTCGCGGCTCACCCCCAATCATCGCGCTTCGCGCCGCTGCAGGGAAAGCTGCCTTGTTGCCGTTTAACACGTTTCCGGTCCTACGAGACCCCTGAACGGTTACGAACCGCGAGCTCTCGTTGCGAGGAGTAACGTCATGCGACCTGACCATGGGTATGCTCCTGGAGCTGTCTTTCGCCCTTGTGCTGCCAATATCCCCGATCTGGCCTGAGGGAGCAACGATGATGTCGGGCGAGCCCCCGTGACGGATGTTTTCATTTTTTCCGCAACCCCTCCCGCCAGCGGCCGAAGACCGGGGAGTGACGCCGGCTGCGGGGGACGCCGCAGCGGCCGATGAGCACCTGCTGCGGGGGACGCCGCAGCGGCCGATGAACACCTGCTGCGGGGAACGCCGCAGCGGCCGATGAACACCTGCTGCGGAGGACTCCCATGGAGCTCCATTTCGATCGAGGCACCCTGCGGCTGGTCTCGCCGCCATCCCGGCTCGACGCCGAGGCCTGCCCGGCGCTGTGTTGGGACCCGCGCATCGGCGGGTGGCGGGCCCCGGCCTGGCGTCACGCCGAGGTGCTGGCCGCCCTGCGGGCTCGGGGCGCGAGGTCGCCGGGGGTCCCGGTGGTGGATCGCGCCTCGGCCTGGCGCGACCAGATCCCGGCGGAGCGGGCCCGCTGGCGCCACGCCGCGCCCCGGCTGCGACCTTATCAGGAGGCTGCGGTCTGGGCCTGGCAGCAGCAGGGCCGCCGCGGCATCGTGGCCCTGCCCACCGGCAGCGGCAAGACCTGGGTGGCCCTTGGCGCCGTGGCGAGCCTGGCGGTGCCCACCCTGGTGCTGGCCCCCACCCGCGTGCTCATGCACCAGTGGCGTGAGGCCCTGGCGCAGGTGGCCCCCGGCGAGGTGGGGCTCTGGGGCGACGGCCAGCGCCGCCGGGCCCCCCTGATGGTGGCCACCTTCGAGAGCGCCTGGCGCCACATGGCCCGCTGGGGCGATCGCTTCGGCCTGCTGGTGCTCGACGAGGTGCACCACTTCGGTGGCCCGGGGGTCACCCGCCGCGCGCTGCTGGAGATGAGCGTGGCGCCCTACCGCCTCGGGCTCAGCGCCACGCCCCCGGACGACGCGGTGGAGCCCGCGCCCGCGGATCCCCGGGACGCCCCGGGCCTGCCGGAGCTGGTGGGCCCGGTGGTCTACCGCGCGGCGGTGGGGGAGCTGGTGGGGCGGTACCTGTCGCCCTTCGACCGGGTGACGGTGCACCTGGAGCTCTCGCCCGAGGAGCGCCGCCGCTACGATCGCGACTATGGCGCCTTCCGGGCGTTTCACGCGCCCTATCGCCTGCAGTGGCCCGGGGCGAGCTGGACGGAGTTTTTGCGCCACGCCCAGCGCAGCGACGAGGGCCGTCGCGCGGTGGCCGCCTGGCGGGCCAGCCGGCGCCTGCTGGGCTACACCGCGGCCAAGCGGGACATGGTGCTGCGCCTGCTCGCGCGCCACCGCGGCCAGCCGGTGCTCGTTTTCACCGGGGACAACGCCACGGCCTACCGCATCGCCCGGGAGGCGCTGATCATGCCCATCACCTCGGACATCGGCCGCGCCGAGCGCGACGAGGCCCTGGCTCGCTTCCGCCGGGGCGAATTGCGGGCCCTGGTCTCCTGCCGGGTGCTCAACGAGGGGCTCGACGTGCCCGACGCCGAGGTGGCGATCCTGGTGGGTGGCACCGCCGGGGTGCGCGAGTACGTGCAGCGCATCGGGCGGGTGCTGCGCCCCTCGGCCGGCAAGCGCGCGGTGATTTACGAGCTGGTCACCCGGGCCACCCCGGAGATGCGGCGGGTCCGCCACCGCGAGGAGCGGCTGGGGACCCTGGTGGGGGCGGCCAGATAACAGCATTGGAGAGC
>CAYFWA010000121.1:5423-8857 GCA_964346625.1 uncultured Myxococcales bacterium | reverse complement strand
GCATCGCCGAGCGCATCGCCGAGCGCATCGCCGAGCGCATCGCCGAGCGCATCGCCGAGCGCATCGCAATGACGTGGGTCGCAGAGACGAGTCACAGAGACGAGCCGCAGAGGCGAGCCGCAGAGGCGAGCCTCAGAGGCGAGCCGCAGAGGCGAGTCACAGAGGCGAGTCACAGAGGCGAGTCACAGAGGCGAGCCGCCCGCGAGAGCCGCCCGCGAGAGCCGCCCGCGATGAGACGACGAGCACGAACGACACGAGGAGGAGCACCTTGGTCCCCTGGTCGATGTTGCCCCACAGCCTGACGGATGAGGCGGTGGTGCCCCACTACCTGCGAGAGCCGGATCACGTGTGGCTGCGCGCCCTGCTGGACGCCTACACGCGGTTCGTGGGGCAGCCGCGTCGCGCATTGGATGAGCACCTGCAGGCGCCGCTGCCGGTGCCCGTGTCCGGCCCGCGGCTCCAGGCCGCTCGCCGGGTGCTCGACCGGCTCTGGCCGCGCCTGGACCCCGAGGGGCTCTCGCCCCGGGACGCCCGCGCCGCGCTGTTTTGCGAGGCCGCCGAGAGCAGCGCCCCCCGGGCCGCGCTGCTGCGCCGGGTGGCTCGGCGCCTGGGCTGCCCGCCGGCGCGCCTGGAGGCGGCGCTTTTCGCCGATCTGCCCGCCGAGCGGCGCCTCGGCCCGCCGCCGCCCGATCTGGATCCCGGCGAGTTGGCCCTGCGCGTCAATTTGGGCATGGCCCAGGGGTTGCTCGGCCGGGCCCGCCGGGTGCGGGTTGCCCTGGAGGGCAACGCCCGGGCCGTGGTGCGGCAGGCCAAGTGGGGCGGGCTGCTGTGCGAGGTGCGGCGGGCGGAGCGTTCCGGGCCCGGGTTCGCGCAGCTCGATATCTCGGGCCCCCTCGCCCTGTTTCGCCGCACCCGGGTCTACGCCCGGGCTCTGGCCGCCCTGGTGCCCCTTTTGCCCTGGTGCGCGAGCTTCGACCTGGTGGCCGACTGCGTGATCGAGGACCGCGTGCGGCGGTTCCGGCTCCAGCGCGGCGATCCCGTGTTCCCCGCCCGCGCCCCGCGGCCCTTCGACAGCCAGCTCGAGCAGCGCTTCGCCCGGGAGTTTCTCAAAGCGGCTCCGGACTGGGACCTCATCCGGGAGCCCGCGCCCCTTTCTGCCGGCGAGTCCCTGGTGTTCCCCGATTTCGTTCTGCAGCACCGGCGCCAGCGCTGGCGCCGCTGGTGGCTGGAGCTCGCGGGGTTTTGGACTGCGGACTACCTGGAGCACAAGCTCGCCCGGCTGCGCCAGGCCTGCCAGGGCCGGTTCATCCTGTGCATCGACGGCGATCGCGGCTGCGATGCGCAGAGCCTGCCGCAGGCGGCCCACGTGATCCGCTATCGCCGCCGCGTGGATCCCCGCCAGGTGCTCGCCGTGCTCGAGGAGCCGATCCCGCCCGCCGATGGCTCGGGGGGAGAAGCTGGGCGCCAGGATCGAGGCGGATGAGCACCCGGCTCGAACGTATCCAGCACATACCCGAGTGGGATCCACCAGCCACCCAGTGCTCGAGCGCTGGCGTACGAGCGCGTCGAGCGTTGCCCGCCGCCGCGGAGGCGGCGCCGGTTGAGGGCGCGGCAGGTATCAACGTCGGAATCGCTCCGAGCGGGCCAGGGCTTCGGCCAGGACTCGTACGGCCTCACAACCATCGTCGGTGAGCCGCTGCAGCGCAGCGGCGACCTGGGCGACGCCGCCGTACGCGGGAGGGCTCTCAGCAGCAGCGGTGGTATCGGGCAGCGGGCGCAGGTCGACCCGGTACTTGTCACTTACCAGCATCGAGATCATCTGCTTGTAGGGTACGCGGTAAACTTTGGCGAAGGCGTGTAGCAGGGGTGGTCTGGGGTCGGCGACCTCCCCGGACTCGTAGCGCGACAGGGCGCTCACCGACAGGCGTAGCTCCGGCGCCTGCCGCTTGATGGCGCTCACCGCCTGCTGCAAGCTCATTCCGCGGGACTTGCGCTGAGATTTGAGGTAGCTCCCGAAGGAGGTGAGTCGCCTGCCAGAGTCGACGGACATGGGTTGGCTCACCGCGGATACCAGTCGCGCCAGCAAGGGGGTGTGTCGAGGCCAAGAGAGCACGGCCGCTGGGGCGCGAAAACGCGATGCAGATCCCTGGATAACATGCCTGGATTCCTGCAACACGCGCAACTGACAGGGCTTGCTCGAAATGTTTCCCGCATATCGGGAAAACGAGGTAACATTTGAGCGAAAGCTCAAATCGAGATCGATCCAAGCGCCGGCAGGACCCGGTTGCGATTGCTGGAGGTGCTCATGGACGGAGTCAAAGCAGACCCTGGAGTAGATGTCAGGACTCCGGTGATACTCATCGCCGACGACGACTCGATGCTGAGGTCATTGATGGTACGAGCGTTGTCACCCGGCCACTGCGTCCTTCAGAGAGTCGACGGCCAGGGCGCCCTCGATGTGGCGCGCAGTCGCCCCATCGACGTCGCTGTGCTCGACGTCCAGATGCCGCCGCCCGACGGCCTGGAGGTGGCCGCCCGGCTTCTTGCGCTCCGGGACCCTCCCCAGATCATTCTCGTGTCTGGTGTCTTTCTGGATCACGGATGGGATCGGCGCCTGCGCGTACCCGATGGCGTGCACGCCTGTGTGCCCAAGCCGTTCGATGTGGTCGAGCTGCGGCGGGTGGTGGAGGCGGCGCTGGCCAAAGGCTGATCGTGACCGTTCAGGGGGTACGGCGGACCGAAAACGAGCGTAAGGCAGCCGATCAAAATTAGTTTACCAAGTTGGCGCGCGAGGCGCGCGGCTGCTCGAAATCGATGACATCCGCCACAGCGGTTACCACGGAGTCTTCACGGTTCGTGTTCTTCGTGGTCATGACAGCCTCTTCGCTCCTGCGTCCTATCAGCGGGGTCTGATTCTCGCAGCGGGCCACGGGTCGTGCAGCGGGGTTCGGGCCTCGCGGGTGTGTACGGGTGTGACCGGCAATAGAGCAAGGGGGATGCCAGGTCGTCTTGCCTCGCCTAGTGTCCGTCAAGTTGTTACAAGTTGCTGAAAAATCAAACCAGGAGCGTCTCGGGCTCCGGGTGGGCGGCTCGTGGATCCCAACCCAGAACACAATAGATGGACACTAAAAATGAATAACTGCAGGCGCTGAATCACATTACGTGAATGTCTACGAGCGGAGCGAGCGGATCGGGGACGGGGCGAAACGGCGTTGGTACCGAGGCTCCGAAGGTTCGATTCCCCCTGGGATTTTGTCGCGGCGGTGTTAGATTGGGGCGGGCGCGGCGGCCGGGCGAGGCCAGACCCACTGCCCAATCGCGGACACCGCGGACACCGCGGACACCGCGGACACCGCGGACACAGCGGATACCGCGGATACAGCGGATACAGCGGATACAGCGGATACAGCGGATACAGCGGACACCGCGGACAC
>CAYFWA010000121.1:0-5323 GCA_964346625.1 uncultured Myxococcales bacterium | reverse complement strand
CCCCCCCCGAGGCAGGAGAGCACCCATGAGCATCGAGCATCCCAAGACCAAGGACGTGCTGGCGTGGTTCGAGGAGATCGCCAAGATCCCCCGCTGCTCCAAGAACGAGGACGCCATCTTCAACTGGCTGAAGGACTGGGCCAAAGAGCACGGTTTCCCGGTCCGCACCGACACGGTGAACAACATCGTGATCCAGGTGCCCGCCTCGCCGGGGTACGAAAACGCCCCCATTCTCACGCTCCAGGGCCACATGGACATGGTGTGCGAGAAGGCCAAGGGCCACGAGTTCGACTTTTCCAAGGACCCCATCGAGCTGGTCTACGACGGCGAGTGGCTGCGGGCCAACAACACCACGCTGGGCGCGGACAACGGCATCGCCATCGCCATGGCCATGGCGGCGGCCCTCGACGAGGACAACCCCCACCCGCCGCTGGAGCTGCTGTTCACGGTGGACGAAGAGACCGGCCTCACCGGCGCCTCGGAGCTGGGCACCGACATGCTCGAGGGGCGCGTCCTGCTCAACATCGACTCCGAGGACGAGGGCGTGTTCACCGTGGGCTGCGCCGGTGGCAAGGACACGCACCTGAGCGTGCCGGTGGCCTCCGAGGCGGTGCCCGGCGGCTACGAGGCGCTCAAGCTGGTGGCGGGCGGCATGAGTGGCGGCCACTCCGGGGTGGACATCCACGAGCAGCGCGCCAACGCCATCCACCTGCTGGCCCGCGGCCTGGACCGGCTGCTCGCCGACGGCGAGCTGCGCCTCGTGGAGCTCACCGGGGGCACGGCCCACAACGCCATCCCGCGCGACGCCGAGGCCGTCATCGCCCTGCCGGCGGACCGGGTCTCCGCCGCCAAGGAGGCCATGCAGACCCTGCAGGGCCACGCCAAGCAGGAGCTCGCCAAGACCGACCCGAACCTCACGTTGGAGATGGAAGACGCCGAGGGCGCGAAGCACGGCCTGGCCTTGGACGATACCCGCCGGGCGGTGGACTTTTTGCTGGCCGTGCCCCACGGCGTGGCCGAGATGTCCCAGGACATCGCGGGCCTGGTGGAGACCTCGGACAACCTCGCCACGGTGAAGCTCGAGGACGGCCGCGTGAAGGTGCTCACCTCCCAGCGCAGCTCCAACATGCAGCGCCTCGCCCTGCTCACCCACCGCATCGAGGCCGTGGGTCGGCTCGCCGGCGGCGATGCCGAGTCGGGTGAGGGCTACCCCGCCTGGGAGCCCAACATGGACTCCAAGCTGCTGGCCAAGTGCGTGAGCGTCTACAAGGAGCTGTTCGACAAGGAGCCCGTGGTGGAGGCCATCCACGCTGGCCTCGAGTGCGGGATCATCGGGGCCAAGTACGACGGCATGGACATGATCTCGTTCGGCCCCACCATCAAGAACCCCCACTCGCCCACCGAGTGCCTCGAGCTGGCCACCGTGGGCATGGTCTACGACTTCATGACGGCGCTGTTCAAGTCGTTTAAATCGTTCAACTAGCGCCTGCGAGCCACCAGGCAGCGCCTCCGAGCCACCCGCGTCCGGCGACCGCCCGTGTCCGGCGACCGCTCGCGTCCGGCGACCGCCCGCGTCCGGCGACCGCCCGCGTCCGGCGACTCCTGGGGTGGTGCGTTGCGGGCGTTGTCGCGGCGAGAGCCCGCGCAACGCACCACTTCGTCGCGTCCGGGGCCCCTGGGGTGGTGCGTTGCGGGCGTTGTCGCGGCGAGAGCCCGCGCAACGCACCACTTCGTCGCGTCCGGGGCCGAGGTGCGCCGAATCTGTGCGCCTTTGAGGAATACTGTGCCCGGGCGACGTCGTTTGGCCCCGGCGCGGCGCCCGAGGGCCGCCGCAGGGGGCGGTGGGCCGGCGGGCGGTCGGGCCGGCGACGGTCCCGCGGCGCGCTCGGCGGGCGGGTGGGCCGGCGTCGGTCCCGCGGCGCGCCCGGCGGCGGCCGCGGCGCAAATGGATCGATACTGGACAAAGGCGCAGCATGGGCTATACTTGTGTTCAGGTATCGGCTCCGAACATCCAGGTACTGAATCCCCAGCAGGAGGTACTGCATGCGCTCCGGCCCCGTCCAACTGTCCAGCTCGCCCTCCAACCCAGGCGCCTCGGTCGGCGAGGCATCTGGCCCGGTGCGCGGGCCGGGTGTAGGCGACGCCAGCCCGCGAGCACCGTTGGAGCGCAGCGGTCCGTCCGGGGGCACGTGCCCGGACTGCGGCGGGCCCCTGGTGCGCGAGGGGCGCTGCGGCACCTGCCCGCTGTGTGGCTACAGCGCCTGCGGCTGAGCCGGGGCGGAGATGGCGCCAGGGGCTGAGCCGGGGCGGCGCTGTTGATCGCGCGTGACCGTGGAGGGCTGCCGCGCTTGCGGCTGATCGAGGGGGGTGGATTTTCTCTTGCCCTGAGCGGCGAAAAGACCTATACAGGTCGCGTTTCGGGCGTTTAGCTCAGGTGGATAGAGCGTTGGTCTCCGGAACCAAAGGCCACAGGTTCGAGTCCTGTAACGCCCATCTCGGACACGGTATCGGGCACGATCTCCGGCAGGAGCTCGTGCCCGAGATCGAGCATGATTTCGGGCAGCAGCTCCTGCCCGAGCTCGAACACGTCCCGAACCCAGGTGAACCGTAGCCGTTGGAACGCCGACGATCCATTCGCGTCCCTCTCGAAGTCTGGGTGGAGCAGTGGACGGATCGGGAGATGTATCTCCAAAAGAGCGCCAACCTTAGCCGCGGCGGGATCTACCTGGAGCGGACCGTCCCCCACCCCGAGGGCACCCTGCTCAACCTGAGGTTTTCGCTGCCGGAAGATGAGCGGCCCATCGAGTGCAAGGGTCGCATCGTGTATCCGCGGGCCGATCAGGAGTTCGGCATGGGGCTCGAGTTCGTGGAGCTGGACGACGACGAGGCCCGCCGCATCACGGAGTACGTCTCGGACGCGCAAGCCACCGCCGAGGGGAGACGATCTGAGGACCCGGGCGCGCGGGAGACGGGCGCGCGGGAGACGGGCGCGCGGGAGACGGGCGCGCGGGAGACGGGCGCGCGGGAGGCGGGCGCGCGGGACCCGGACGAGCAGGAGGGCGCGTAGGCCGGAGACGGTCCACGCGGGGAGCGGCCATGGCCGGTGTGGCGGATCTACTCGCGCTGTTGGTGCAGCGGGGCTGGCTCCCGGAGGCCGAGGCGCGCCAGCTCGGGCAGCGGGCGCGAGAAGCGGACAGGGCCGTGATCCACGCCGTGCGGGAGTCGGGATGGATCGCCGACCGCCAGCTCCTGTCGCTTTTTCGGGATCAGCTCGGGCTGCCCGAGATCGACCCCGAGGCCGATGGCGTGGTGGATCTCGAGGCGCTGCGCTGGCTCACCCAGGCGCTGGCCGAGGCCGAGCTCGTGCTGCCCGTGGCGCTGGAGTCCCGGGAGGGCGAGCGGGTGATGCGGCTGGCCATGGCCGATCCCCTCAACGTCGACAGCGTGCACCGCGTGCAGGAGGCCACGGGGGCTCTGGTGGACCCGGTGCTCGCCGAGGCGGGCCCGCTGGAGCGAGCCATCGCCGGACTCTACGGGCGGATCACCACCCGGCTCATCCCGCGCCCGCGCCCGGCGGATGCGGCTTCGGCGTCGGGTTCCGGTCCGGGCGGGGGAGCGCCGCGGCCGGGCGGGGGAGCGCCGCGGTCGGGCGGGGGAGCGCCGCGGCCGGGCGGCGGCTGGACACCCGGCGCGGGGGCCAGCCCGCACGCGGGGGCCAGCTCGCACGGGGGGGGCAGCCCGCCCGGGGGGCTGGAGCCCGAGACCCAGCCGGTGCATCGCCTCGAGGACGAGGCCACGCCCGCGCAGATGGTCCAGGCCGTGGTGCGCATCCTCGAGCGCAAGGGCCTGCTTCAGCACGCCGAGTTCGTGGAAGAGCTCAAGGCCATCCTGCGGGGCGACGCGGAGTGAGGGATCATGTCTGCTGATTCAGGGCGGAGCGCGCCGGGGCCGTGGCGGAGCGAGCCGGGTATCCTCGTGCTCGGCGGCGGGCTGTGCGGGATCAGCGCGGCGCGCTACCTGCGGCGCGGCTACCACCTGCTGGAGGCTGACGCGCGCCTCGGGGGGCTCGCCCGCTCCGAGCGCATCGGGGGACACACCTTCGATCACACCGGCCACTGGCTGCACCTGCGCGACCGGGGCATCCGCCAGGTGGTGGGGCGGCTGCTGGGAGACGAGCTGCTCACCGTAAAGCGGCGCTCCCGGGTGTTTTCCCACGACACCCTCACCCGCTACCCCTTTCAGGCCAACCTGCACGGGCTGCCTCCGGCGGTGGTCTACGAGTGCCTGCGCACCTACCTGGATCGGCGGCCCGCCAGCGGGCGGCGACGCGGCGCCCACCGCAGCTTCGAGGCGTTCATCCTGGAGCACTTCGGCGAGGGCATCGCGCATCATTTCATGGTGCCCTACAACGAGAAGCTGTGGGGCGTGCACCCGCGGGAGATGACCGACACCTGGTGCCGGCGCTTCGTGCCCATCCCGGATCGCGACGAGGTGCTGCGGGGCGCCGTGGGCCATCACCCGCCCGAGCTCGGCTACAACGCGCGGTTCGTGTATCCCGAAAAGGGGGGCATCGAGACGCTTTCGCGGGCCCTCGCCCGGGAGCTGCCTCCGGAGCGGGTGCACCTGGGCGCCCGGGTGGAGGCCATCGATCATCGCCGCCATCGGCTGCGGGTGGGCGGCGAGTGGTGGCCGTATCGGGCCCTGGTGGCCACAACGCCGCTGCCCGAGCTGTGCCGGCTGCTGACCGCGCCCCCGGCCCGCGTGGTCCGCGCCGCCGAGCGGCTGCGCTGGTCCTCGGTGCGCTACCTGAACGTGGGGCTGCGTCGGCGGCCGCCGGCGGACTACCACTGGGTCTACGTGCCCGAGCCCCGCTGGCCGGCCTACCGGGTGGGTGTGTTCAGCAACGCCGCTCCGGCCATGGCGCCGCGGCGCGGGGCGTCGCTGTACGTGGAGCTCGCCTCCCGGGGAGACGAGACCGAGGCGGAGCTCGGGCGCCAGGTGGTGCCCATGCTGCAGGCCGCCGGCGCCCTGGGGCGGCCCGAGGACCTCGCCTTCGCCAAGCTGCGCCGCATCGAGCACGCCTACGTGATCTTCGACCGGCACCACGCCCGCGCGCGCCAGACCCTGCTGGAGTTCTTCGAGGGAGCGGATATCTATCCCAGGGGCCGCTACGGGAGCTGGGACTACGGCTCCATGGAGGACGCCATGATCCAGGGGAGGCAGGTGGCGAAGCGGCTGCGGAAGCGTTATAAAAGGGGCCGCCCATGACCGACCCGCACGCCGACCCGCACGCCGACCCGCGCGCCGACCCGCACGCCGACCC
>CAYFWA010000120.1:5171-12048 GCA_964346625.1 uncultured Myxococcales bacterium | reverse complement strand
GGTCACGGCTGCGGTTGCGGCTGCGGTTACGGTTACGGTTACGGCTGCGGTTGCGGTTGCGGTTGCGGTTGCGACTGCGGTTGCGACTGCGGTTGCGGCTGCGGCTGCGGCTGCGGTTACGGTTACGGTTACGGTTGCGGCTGCGGTTGCGGTTGCACGGCGAGTTGCCCCTGTCACTTTACCAAGTGCCGTTGTAATGTAAACAGCAGCAGCGGCGAGGACCCCCATGGCATATTACCCCGGCGAGAGAGTCAAACCATCCAATCCGAGCCGTATCTCGATGGCCAAGATCATCGTGCTGCTCGTGGTGCTGGCCGTGCTGTATTTCGGCTTCGCTTTCGCTCCTCCCTACTGGCGGTACTACAAGGCCAGCGAGGTCATGGCAGAAAGAGCCAACGCCGCGTGGAGCCAGCGTCGCGGGCGCGAAACGTGGTCGGAGACCAGCCGCCGCATCCAAAGCATGGTCATCGAGGGCCTGGCCTCGCACCTCTCGCTCAACGACGTCGACGGCCAACTCCAGGTGGAGGTCGACCAGGTCGACAACGAGATCCGCGTGAAGGCGACCTGGACGGCCTACGCGGACTGGCCGCTGCTGGCCAAGCGCACCGCGCTGAAGTTCAGCGAGGAGTTCGTCCGACCCGCCCGCTGAGCGTCTCTCGTTCGCGAGGGAGCGCGCGCTCCCGTTCATCCCCGAGTGTTCGATGCCGCGAGCCCTACTCCGCGCCTTCGGACGCCTCGGCGGAGGCGGTCGCCGCGCGCAGCCCCAGCAGGACCATGGCGCGCCGCATCCACGCCAAGCCCATTCCCACCTGGAACACCATGGCCAGGCTCACGATGGAAACCGAGTAGGCCAGCACGGTGGCGCGTTGGGTCTCGGGATCGCCCGGGGCGTAGGCGGAAAAGAGGTAGATCGCCGCGACCTGCTGCGTCCCCAACCCCTGGGGGCTGATGGGCAGCGCCGAGATGAGCGTGACGATGGGCATGTAGGTGAGGAACACGGCCACCGGGGGATGGACCCCGAAGGCGCGCATGGCGAGGTAGTGGGCGGCGAACACCGCGCCCAGATGCGGGAGCCGCACCGCCAGGGCGGCGAGGTGACCGCGGATCCCCGCCCGTAGAGCGGGCTTGAGCAGATCGTAGCGCTCGAGCCACGCCGGCCGGATGGCCACGACTCCCAGGTACCCCAAGAAAGCGACCAGCAGACCAATGGCCCAGGGCCACAGCGCCGCGGCCCGGGGAACGACCGATACGCTCAGGCCCACCACCGCGAGCACGAGCAACACCACCAGGTTGATGCCCATGATGAGCAGCACCGTGCCCGTCCCGAGTCCGAGGGGAACCCCCTTGGCGCGCCGCACGAAAAAAACGATCGCCCCCTGGCCGAGGTTGTAGTTGATCACCGCCAGCAGATAGCTCGCTCCCCGGATGGCCAGCACTTCGGCATAGGAAAGCGGTGCAGTGAACCACGAGAAGGTCTTGGTGATGGCCAGGGAGTCGGCCAGATAGATGCAGACCAACGCCCCCGCCATGGTGGGCACCCACCAGGAAAACTGTCCGCGGGACAGCGCCTGGCCGAACGCGTCGAGTGGAATCCGCGAAAACACCCACGTCAGCAACCCGACGGCCACCGCCCAGGGGCCCAGGATACGGAGCCAGCGCAGCAGCCGCTGGCGAAGCCAGTGGTCAGACACGAAGGAAACAATGGCGCCCGCTTCAGAAATTGTCAAAATAGTTGCCGAATTTAGCCTGTATTCGTAGAATCGGTGACCGCTCGAATGGCTCGCGGAACCTCGGATGGACAGCCCAGTAGACCCCAGCACCCCCGCGTTGCTCGCCGCCTGCCGGCTGTTCGAGAAGATCGCCCCCCCCGGCCGGGTGGCGCTGCTCGGCCAACTCCCGCCGCCGCCTGAGCTGGGGGACTCGTCACTGCGGCGCCCATGGCTGCAGCTCCTCTCGTCCCCAGACGCGGCCCCGGCCGGTCCCCTTGCGCAACCCGCAGTGGTCGCGCAGCCGGAGGCGTTGCCCTTGCGCGCTCGAAGCCTGTCGGCCTTGCTGATCGACCTGGGCGCATTTTCCCAGGTGGAGGGTGCCACGGTTTTCGAGGCGTTGCGTCAGGGATTGAAGTCCCAGGGCGTGCTCGGGCTGTTGAGCCCGGGTGAGCGGTCTCCGGCCACGCTCTGCGCGCGCCCCGCCGAGGTGTTTCGCCACCAGGTGCTGCTGGAGCACACGCCGAAAGCCGCACCACGCCCTTCGCCCGCAGACGGGGCGCCTCCCACGCGCCTGCTCGTGCTCGCGGGTCCCCTGGTGCCCGACTTCCGAGCGCTGGTGCTCCGCACCGGAGTGCCCACCCTCCCCTTCGCGCCAGCCTCGGAGCGGATCGAGCGGGTCGAGCGGGTCGCGCGGGTCGAGCGGGTCGCGCGGGTCGCGGTTGCCACTGCGTCGGCCGCGTCCTCCTCGCCGCCGGCCCGGCGCGCATCCGGGGGCGCAGAGGTCGGTGACGCGGACCTGGAGACGGAAACCGCCGCAGACGTAGACTCAGACGCAAAGACCGCCGGGGACGCAGGCGCCGATGCGGAGGTGCACCGCAGCGCAGAAACGCCCCTGCCGACCAGGAGCCCGGCGGCTCCGGAGACCGCTTCCCACGCCGCGGAGACCGATCCGCTCAAGCGCCGGGTCCGCGAGCTGCAAGAGCAGCTCGAAGGCTCCGAAGCGGAGATCCTGCGTCTCGCGGGACGCAGCGCCCGGGTGGACAACCTGGAGCAGGGCCTGGCCGACGCGGACGAGCGGCTCCGGCGCCTCGAGGCCGAGCTGGGGGCGCGAGAGCGGGAGCTGGAGCAGACCCGCGAGCGCTCGCGCCAGGCCCAGAGCCGCAGCGCCTCCCTGCAGCAGACCGAGGAGGATCTCAAGCAACGTCTGCGCGACGCGGAGCGAGAGGCCCGCCAACGCGGACAGGAGGCCAAGCGCTACCTCGGGGAGGTGGCGGAGCTCGAGGCGCAGGTGGACGGCCTCACCACCCAGCTCGCCAAGGAGCAGCGGACGCAGGCCGAGCTGCAGGGCCGCGCCAGCGAGATGCAATCGGCCGTGGCCGAGCTGGCCTCCGAGCGGGACCAGGCGGTATGGGATCGAGATCAGCTCCTGGCCGCCCAAAAGGAGCTACGCGGCGAGTACGAGGCGATCCAGAGCCGCTACGCAACGCAGCTCCGAACCACCGAGGATCAACGCTACTCGGTGGGGGATCTGCAACGCCGGCTGGAGGACGCCGAGCGCGCGCTGGGAGACGCCGAGGAGTCACAGGCGCTGCAGGCCAACCGTCTGCAGGAAACCCAGCGCCAGCGGGATCAGCTCCGCGAGGAGCTCATGGCCCGCGAAGAGCGGCTCTCCGAGGCGGAGAGCACCCGGGAGCGCCTGAGCGCGCGGCTGGAGCGTCTGCAGCGGGAGCACCAAGAGCTGAACCAGCGCGCACAGGCCCACGCCGCCGCAGCGCAGGAACGCGAGCGGCTGGAAGAAGAGCTCGAGTCCAGCACGGCGCGCGTCCAGGAGCTGCAGTCGCAGGTCACCGACACCCGTAGCCAGGTGGAGCGTCTCGAGGCCGAGAACCGCCGGCTGCGCGCCGAGCGAGACTCCGTCGAAGATCAGGCCCGCAAACACGAGGCCACGCTGCAAGAGAGCCGGGAGGCCCTCGCCGCCGTAACCAAAGAGCGCAATCGGCTCGGCCAGCAACTCGAAACGGTCCAGCAGGAGTTGCAGCAGCAGGTGGAGTCCTCTCGAGCACGGGACACCGAGTCCTCCACCCTGCGGGCGACGCAGGTACGAATGGAGGAGGCCTTCGAGGAGAAGAAGGCCCGCGTGGCCGAGCTCGAGCGGGAGGTGGCGGATCAGGAACGGGCCCACCAGATGCTGTCCATCCGGCTCCGGGAGCGCAACGAGACCCTCCGTCACCTCGACGAGAATCTCAAGGAGCGCACGCGCCGGGTGGAGACCCTCGAGGAGCGCCTCCAGCAGCGCGACGAGGAGCTGAACGTCCTACGCACCGAGCTGGCGGAGCTGCGCGCCCGGGCGCAAACCACCAACACGGAGCTGCAGAGCACCCGCCAACAGGCCGAAAAGCTGGAGGCAGAGCTGGAGCGGCTCCGCCAGCAACAGCATCGGGAGGGAGACGAGTCTGCACAGAAGCTCACCGACCTCACGACCCGCCTGTTGGAGGCGCAAGACGAGCTGGAGGCCCTGCGTCGGCTCCAGCTCGAGGAGGAGCGGGGCTCCGAGGCGCATCAGACCGAGCTACGGAGCGCTCAGGACCTCATCGCGCGGCTCGAGCGGGATCTCGAGGCCGAGCGGGCCCGCGGCGAGCAAGCCCGGCAACGACACGAGGAGCACCTCGAGGAGCATCGCCAACAGCTCGCCCGCGCCCGCGAGGAGCAGGAAACCCTCCAGGCCCGGCTGGCCGCTTCCCAGCAATCCCTGGAGCAGACCCGCGAGGCGGCCCAGGACGCCGAGGCCCGCGCCAACCAGGCCGCTCAAGAGCTGGCCGCCGAGCGGCGGATGGCCCGGGAACGCGCCGAGAACGCTTCCCAGGAGCTGGAGCGGCTCCGCGAATCGGCCGAGCAATCCCGGCAGACCCTGCAGGAGCGCGAGGTGGAGGCGCGTAGCGCCGAGGAGACCATCGCCCGTCTCCAGCGAGAAACCCGGGAGCACCAGACCAGCCTGGAGACGCTTCGGGACGAGCTGGCGCAGGCCCGGGCCCGGGGGGAGCGCGCCGACCAGGAACAGGAGGCGCTCTCCGCAGCCCGCAAGCACGCAGAGTCCCTCAAGCAAGAGCTCCAGCGGCATCAGACCGAGACCGCGGGCGATCGCGAGCTCCGTGAGCAGCTCACGGGGGAGATCTCCCGCCTCGAAAACATCGCCGACGGTTTCCGCCGGGATCTGGAGCGAGAGCGGGAGGCCGCGGAGACGGCCCGTGAGGAGCTCACCGAGCTGCGCATCACCTTGGAACGAACCCGGCAAGCGTCCCAACAGGCGCAGCAGGAGGCGCAGCGCAGCGCGGCCGCCGCCGAGGACCGTGGGCAGCAGCTCGAGCAACTCCGCACGGAGCTGGAGAAGCAACGCAGCGCGGCCGACAGCGCCCGAGAGCGGGTCGAGCGCCTGGAGGCGGATCTGTCCGCCGAGCGCCGCCGGGTGGAGGAGCTGCGGGTAACCGAGGCCTCGCGGGCGGCCGAGCTGGAGACGGCCCGCGCGCGCATCGAAGAGCTCAGCGAGGACGTGGATCGGCTCCGGCGAGAGGCCGAAGCCACGGCCGCTCGCGGAGAGAACGATGACGGAGATTTCGAGCTCGTCCGCGAAAAGCTGGCCGCGATGGACAAGCACCTCGGGGAGTCGCGCGACAAGCTCGCCCGGCTGGCGGCGGAGAAAGCCGAGACCCTCGAGACCCTCGCCGCCCGGACCGAAGCCTTCGAGAAGGAGCGCTCGGAGTATCTGGAGCGAATCGAGGGGCTCACCAAGCGAGCCGAAAGCGCCGAGAGCGAGCTGCGCGGCCTCCAGAGCGTCTCTCAGCGCCTGGAGAGCGAGCTCGAGGCACGAGATCAGCGCCTCACCGACATCGAGGCGCGCTTCGTCCAGCGGGTGGAGAGCACCGCGCGCACCGAACAGGAGCTGCGCACCGCCGGCCAGCGGGTACAAGAGCTCACCGAAGAGCTGCGCGATGTCCGCGCCGACAACGACCGGCTGCGAACGCGGGCCGCGGAAGGAGCCGAGCGCGGCCGTCTGCTGGCCGAGATCGCCCAGGAACGCGACCGGCTGCGTGAGGAGGCCTCCCGCCGAGCCGCGGAGCTGCGAGAGCACGAGACCGAGCTGGCCCGGATCCAGGGACGCCTGCGGGACGAGCTGGCCCGCGCCGATGCCGCCGAAGAGGCCCTCGAGGCGGCGGAGGCCATCTCCGGGGAGCGGGACAGCATCGCGGCCGAGCTCGGGGCCTTGCAAAAGCAGCACCAGGAGGTGCTGCGGACCGTACAGGCGCTGCGGGGGCAGATCCGGGCGCGAGACCGGCAGATCGAGCAGCTTCAAGAGGACCTTCAACGCCTGGGGGCCGCCGACGCCGCGGAGGAGGAGCTGCGTCAGGAACTGCAGATCCGCGGTGACCGCATCGCCTCCCTGGGGCGGGAGCTCGAGCAGCTCCGCAGCGAGTCCCAGCAGCAGCGTGAGCGGGCCGATCTCCTCTCCGTGGAGACCGAGCAGCTCACCGCCAACCTGGAGCAGCTCCAGCAGGAGGCGACGGATCTCGGGGAGGAGATCCGGGAGAGGGATTTCGAAATCGACCACCTGTCCGACGCGCGGGATCGTCTGCAGCGCATGCTGGACGACAAGGAGCAGTCCTTGGCCCAGCGCGACGAGCGGGTGACCTCCCTGGAGTCCGCGCTGCAGGAGACCCGCTCCCAGCTCGGGTTGACCCGCAAGGAGCTGGCGAGCCTCCAGGAGAGCGACGAGGCCCTCGACACCGAGCGTCGCGCGCGGGCCACCGAGATCGCATCCTTGCGGCAGGAGCTGGATGCCCGCACCGCCGAGGCAGAGGCCCTCAAGCACCAGCTCGCCGAGCAGGAGGAGCCTCTCCCAACGGCTGCGGCAGCCGAAGCCGACGACGAGGCCGTTGCGCCCCCCTCCCTACCCGCTCAGTCCACGCTGCTCGGACAACCGGCTCCAGCGGAGACGGCTGCCGCGAAGCGGCTGAAGGCCGGAGCCGGGGTCGCGGACGAAGCCGGCGCGCCCGGGGACGACGAGCCCCGGGACGACGAGCCCCGAGACGACGACGAGCCCCGGGACGACGAGCCCCGAGACGACGAGCCCCGGGACGACGAGCCCCGGGACGACGAGCCCCGGGACGACGAGC
>CAYFWA010000120.1:0-5071 GCA_964346625.1 uncultured Myxococcales bacterium | reverse complement strand
ACGAGCCCCGGGACGACGAGCCCCGGGACGACGAGCCCCGGGACGACGAGCCCCGAGACGACGAGCCCCGGAGCGAGCCCCGGGACGACGAGCCCCGGGACGACGAGCCCCGGGACGACGAGCCCCGGGACGACGAGCCCCGGGACGACGAGCCCGGGGCTGCGGCGCCGCAGGAACCCGGCAAGGCCGGGGCTCAGGCCATGTCCGCAGGGGAGTCGTCGGGGGAGCCGGAGGCGGCAGCGCACCAGCGGATCGAGGCGCTCGAGGCCCGGTTGAGGGAGCGCGACGAGGCGTTGGCCCGCAGCCGCGAAGAGCTGGACGAGACCCACCGCGCCATCGCGACCGCCCAGCAGCAACGCAGCACCGAGCTCCGGGAGCTGCGCGAGGAGTACGAAGCCATCGTCGAGGCTACTCGGAGCGCTCGGCTCCGGCTCGAGATGGAGATGGAGGTGCGATCCACCGAGTTCGAGGAGGCCGTACGCCAGCTCGAGCTCCGCGAGGGTGAGATCTGGGAGCTCACCGACGCCGCCGACCGCAACGCCGCTCGGGTGGAGGCCAGCCTGGCCAACCTCAACCTGATCCGGGAGGATTTGAACGAGACCAAGACCGCGTCGGCTGAAAAAGACAAGGAAATAGGAGAGTTAAACAAAGAGCTGGAGGCGCTGCGCAGTGGCTCCGTGATCCCAGCGGCCGTCCGGGCGCAGCTTGCCGACGCCCGGAGAGAAAACGAGCGGCTCCACGCGCGCCTTGCGGAAACGCTCCCCGACGACGACGAGGCAGGCTGAACCGAGCTGAGCCAGCGTTCGACAGATGAGCGGGGGCGCGTTTTGCCGAACATTACTACTGCCGCGGATTGCGCCAATGCTCTTTGACCCGGCGCTGGATCTCCTCCTCGCGTCGCTGCTGCTCCGCGTCATCCCAGGCCTCGTCGGCCTCGCGTTGACGCTGCTGCTTGTCGGTCTCCTCGACCTCGGGTGACGGCGTTGGTTCTTTCTGAGGATCAGGATCAGTGGTGTTGGACATGGCTCTCCGTGGATTGCGTCAATCGCTCGACCAAGGGCCCGTGCAGGAATGAGTTGGTCAATTCAGGGCGCCGAGGCGCCCGGCTGGCAAGGCGCGACGATGGCGCGTACTGGGCGTACGCAACGGAGGAGCACCGCAGCCAGCCGCGATGGATCGCGTGCCAGATCGCGAATTGTTTTGACCGGGTCCCCAACCCGGCGAAGCCGGAACCAAAAAGGTTCGGGCTCCGCCGGGTTGGGGACGAGCGCCGCAAAACCGCGCCTTTTTCGGAGCAAGGGGGTGGGTCATCCCCCCGGGAACGTGTACGGGTGACGCAAGCGGGGAGGTCTCAGACGCTCATCGAGCGGCCGGAGCAATGAACTAGACAGCAGCCTACCAGCGACCACCGCCGCCGCCGCCGCGGCGCCCACCACCACCACCACCACCGCTATTGCGGGGCCGGGCCTCGTTCACCTTGAGATTCCGCCCTTCCACCTCATGGTTGTCCAGCGCCTGCATGGCCGCTCGACAGGCGTCATCATCCGCCATCTCCACGAACCCGAACCCTCGCGGTCGACCCGTCTCGCGATCGGTGATGACCGCCACGGAGTCCACGGTTCCGTGGGCCTCGAAAAGCGCGCGAACCTGACTCTCGTCCATGGAAAAGGGGAGGTTGCCTACATACAGTTTCATGGTCTCGTGTCTCCAACCCGAGTATCGAATTTGTCGTAGAGAACCTGAGCTTTGACTCGGGCGTGGAGCTCGGTTCGTGTCCGGCCCCCCTATCGGGGCCGGTGGTTGGCCGCAAAACCTGCGGCGTCAAAAAAAAAAGACCTCGTCTCGGATCCGTGGCTCGCCCCGGCGCCATCATCGGTGCCTCCGGTCTGGGCTCGCATGGTGAGACGCAATCCTTTGCTCGCGGTTTCTCGCAGCAGAAGCCCTCCTTGCTGCCGCGGTCACCGTAAATACTGGTACGACCGTACGGTACGGCGCGCTCAGTCGTCACGGCGGCTCGGAGGCTCGGAGGCTCGGAGGCTCGCTACCGCTGGAGCTTGCGTGGATATCAGGCTTGTTCGTTACTCTCGAGCGCTCTACCTGCGCCGCGCCTCACCTTCACTCACCAAACGCCCTGCCTATTGGAAGCAGTCACAATCGAACCGTATCTGGATCGAGGTATGGGCAGGATGGAGGGTGTCTTGAATCCACTCGCATCGGCACTTGCGATGCGTACATGTGCATACACCACCAGAATGCACGACGCAAGCACAATCCACGAAAAACCCCGTACGCTGCGGTGGCCGGTGCACGGCTGGCTGATATCAACCGCACGTGGCGCCGCCAGGGATGAGCTCGGAGCCCCACCCCTCGTAGTGTCCGTCGTGGGGGAGGATGGCGTCGAGAATCTCGACGCATACGTCGTCGATGCGCCCGTCGGCCAGGCGGTCCACGCGGACGAACTCGAGCAGCCAGGGCTCTGAATCGAGCTTCGTTCTACGGTCTGCTGCGAACGGCCGAAATCGCGACGAAAGAAGGGCGAAACTCGAGTTTGAAGCGGGGGTGGGCGCCCCGGCCTCGGGTTGCGCCACCTCGCCCTCTGGCCCCGCCCTGGCCGGGGTCTCTGAACCGCCGGTCAACGTGGATTCTCCGGCGGCCCAGTCCTCGAGGTCCTCGGGCCAATCCTCGGGCCAATCCTCGTCGAAAGCCGACGCTGAAGAGGGCTCGTCCACCTCGAAGCCCTGCGCGGCGAGCGCCCGGGCGGCGGCCTCGGCCTCAGCCGCGGTGGCGAACAGGGCGCGGTGGGTCACGAGGCGCGGACGGCTCCCCTCGTCGCCGTGCTCGCCGAGGGTCAACAGGCGGCGCCGGTTGAGCATGACCTGCAGGTTATAGACATCCGGCAGCAGAAAGTCGAAGTAGAAGCCCCACGCGGGATCTTCCGCCGTGCTGAGACGGACCTCGTAGCGCCCGCGGACCTCCCGTACGGCGTCGGCGAGGGCTTGCTTCTGGGCCTCGACGCTGGCCGGGGCGTACCACACCAAGGTCATCTCCGAAGCGCCGATCACCCGTCCGACCTGCAACACGGGGGCGAGCCCGCCGAGCTTCTGGGTGAGCAGATCCTCCAGGGCATACAGCGCCTCGGCCTCGTTGAGATCACGCAAACCATCGGGGCGCGGCTGCCGGAGGGGGACCCGCGCCTGCAACCGCAGCGGATGGGTCTGCAAGGGAGCGACATCCTCGGCCCCGAGATCCACCGTGATGATCAACGGCGCGCTCTTCCAGCTCGAATGATAAAAGTCGAGATCGGGTTCCCAGGGTCGCCGCTTCATCCGTGGCTCCGAGATGAGTACGCTCCGAAAGCCGGCGCTCGCGAAAGACGCGACAGGCCGAAAAGATTCGAAGTCCAGCGTTCCGGATCCGTCACGCTCACCACCTCTGGATCCCCGGGGCGGAGCGCGCCCCGGAACCCCTCTGGCCGAGCTCCGCGGATCCGGAAAATCAAACCGAAAAATACGGGGATCCACGGCGACCGATCCGGGGATCCAGTCCGAAGTGGTCGCCGTGGATCCGAATGCGAGCAGGCACCCCTGATCCTGCACCGGATCGGCGCTCGTGTCCATTTTTTGACCGATTCGAATCCACGCCGGATCCGGTGCATTCAACCCCCTTGAACTCAACAGAAAACAGACGTGCCAGCAAATGGATCTAGTGGGGATAGGCCCCTCGTTCCTGCTCGTAGAGCCGCCTGAGGATCCCCGGATAGATCGGGAACCGATCTGCGAGATCCAGCGCCTCTTCCCGGAGCTGCGCCTGCCGGACCTCGTTGCCCCGGTGGTCGATGGCCGTGGCGATGAGGTGACCGAGCTGCCGCATCTCCTGCTCTCGCATCCCGCGCGAGGTCATGGCCGGGGTCCCCAACCGGATCCCGGAGGACTTGGCGGGCGGAAGGGAGTCGAAGGGGATCTGGTTGTTGTTTACCGTGATCCCGATGCGATCCAGCACCCGCGTGCCCTCGATCCCGGTCAGATCCCGGTTGGTGAGGTCCACGATCACCAGGTGGTTGTCGGTGCCGCCGGTGACCAGGCGAAAGTCGTGGCGCAGCAGCTCGTCGGCCAGCGCCCTGGCGTTGGCGATGATCTGCTCCTGGTACTCCTGGAACCCCGGCTCCAGAGCCTCGTGGAAGGCCACCGCTTTGCCCGCGATCACGTGCATCAGCGGACCTCCCTGCACTCCCGGGAACACGGCGGAGTCCACTGCCTTGCGGAACCTCTCCCGGGACATGATCAGCCCCCCTCGCGGGCCGCGGAGGGTCTTGTGCGTGGTGGCGGTCACCAGATCGCAGTGGGGCACCGGATTCGGGTGCAGCCCGGCGGCGATGGGGCCCGCGATGTGCGCCACGTCCGCGAGCAGCAGCGATCCCACCTCCTCGGCGATCTCGGCGAAGGCCTCGAAGTCGATCTGCCGCGGGTAGGACGAGGCCCCCACCACGATGAGCTTGGGCCGCTTTTCCCGGGCGATGACGCGCACCTCCTCCAGATCGATACGCTCCGTCTCTCGATCCACGCCGTAGCGCGCGATGTCGAACACCTTGGCCGAGAAGTTCTTGGGGTGGCCGTGGGAGAGGTGTCCACCGTGATCCAGGGCCATACCCAGGATCCGATCCCCCGGCTCCAGGGTGGCCAGGTAGACCGCCATGTTGGCCTGCGAGCCCGAGTGGGGCTGCACGTTGACGTGCTCGGCCCCGAAGATCCTCGCGGCGCGCTCCCGCGCCAGCTTCTCCGCCACGTCGGCGAACTCGCAGCCGCCGTAGTAGCGGCGCCCCGGATAGCCCTCGGCATACTTGTTGGTCATCACCGAGCCCACGGCGTCGAGCACGGCCATGGAGACGTAGTTTTCGCTGGCGATGAGCTCGATGTCGACGTGCTGGCGTCGCACCTCGCCCATGACGGCTTCATAGATGTGGGGATCCACCCGGCGGAGATCGTTGAGCATGACTTCAGTGTCCTTTATCGTTGAGGGTGGGGATGTCCCATCCCCCCTCGCCCCGAAAAAGCGCGGTTTTTCGGGGCTCACC
>CAYFWA010000119.1:0-12096 GCA_964346625.1 uncultured Myxococcales bacterium | reverse complement strand
TCCTACTATGCTTGTCGAGGCGACGACTTGCAGCGACTCGCCGTCGCCGAGGTCGGCAGGCTCGATATGCGGGAGGGACATCTCACCCTCATGATCATGGTCACCCTCATGATCATGATCGCCCTCGTGATCATGGTCGTCATCGGCATCATGATCCGGAACATCCGATAGGCCGGAAACCGAAACCAACCCCACAGCGCCGGATCCACGCGATGGGTAAACTCCCCGCGCGCAGCCCGATCCTCCCGCGCCCCGGCCGAGGCCCCCTCACCCACGAGCGGTGCAAGCATGAACAAAACAAGCGTAGCGAGCAGCAACCAATAATTACGGGACATCCAAGCGCTCCGATCTCAACGGTCAGGTATTACTAACAGACCCCGTCCACCAGATACAAACCCCATGCCACCCAAAGAGGGGGGACGGTGTTCGAAGATTCGAAGTCGTTTTTACAATTTCCCCCCCAGCCCTGTACCGCAAAAGAACCCCTGGCACCACTTCATTTCTGATTCCAGACAGTTTGACCAAATCAACGCAGCCAAAGAGGGGGGACGGTGTTCGAAGATTCGAAGTCGTTTTTACATTTGCCCCCCCCAGCCCTGTACTGCAAAAGAACCCCTGGCACCACTTCATTTCTGATTCCAGACAGTTTGACCAAATCAACGCAGCGACAGGCCCACCAGAAATGTCGCGGCATCTTCGAATCTTCGAACTCCGTCCCCCTCTTCCCGCGGCGCGCTGCGCTGCAGCCCGAAAGCCAGCACTCGCCCGGGTATCCGTCCGCGGTGGACGTCGACCTTTCGCGGCGCTGGTTTTTGCGCTCGAGCCTCGCGGTGACCGCCAGCGGCGGGCTGCTCGGCGCCGCGGCGGTGGCCGGCGCCCGGGGGAAGCGGCGCCGCAAGCCGCCCAAGCGCCCCAAGCACGAGGTCCGGTTCCGCTTCCGGTCGCTGTACACCTTCGAGCACAGCAACTATCGGTTCGAGAAGATCGTGGTGGGCATCAACAGCGACCGCCTGGCCGCCTTCCTGGGCGACCGCAAGGAAGCGCCGGGCCTAGAAAAGGCGCTGCGCCGCGTGCTGGATCGGCACACCTGCGCGTCGCTGGTGGACGGCAAGAAGCTCGCCCGCCTGCAGCACCGACTTGCACGCGCCGTGACCCGGCGCTATCGAAAGCGCACCCGCAGCCGCGTCCCCACCCCCAGCGTGGCCCTGTACGTGGGCGTGCGCTACCGCGCCTGCCGGGGCAAGTGTCGCGCGCCCACCCCGTACTGCCGCGCCCCCAAAGCCCCCCGCCGCCGCCCCCGACCTCGCCGATAGGCAGAATCGGCTTCGTAGGTCTTCGCCCCGCGAGGCACCGGAGACTCTGCGGCGAGCCAGCTCGACCCATCGATTCCGTTATCACCGGATCCGTGTCACCTGCTGAACCTCCCGAAGCGAGCGCATTGATCCGGAGCCCACCGTTTCCGTCAGTATCGACTAACCCTCACGAATCAAAATAATATCCGTCAGTTGGTCTTCGCACACGCTGAAGGGCTGTGATTTCCATGACGATCATCAGACTGGCTGTTGATCATCATTGCGGTATATTGTTACAGTAACGACAGTTGCCGAAACGGGACGGGACCCATGGAACGCGAAGACTCCGAGGCAGGCCCCCGGGATCCCACGCTAGCTGGCGCGCCAGCCGAAGTGGGCGAAGTCCCTTCGTCGAGTCTCATCGAAGGAGGGCCCCCCCCTAGCGGCAAGGATCCGGGACGAATTCAGGAGGAGAACGCGGGTCCGAATGCGGAGCATACACCGGACCCACAACCGGCTCCGGACAGAATCTCCGAGTCTTCCCTGACCTCATCCACGGACACCCAGGGCCCGCTTCGCCCCGATCAGCGCGTGGGCGAGTACGAGGTGCAGCGTCTCATCGGCCGTGGCGGGATGGGCTGGGTCTACGAGGGCGTCCACCCGGTGATCGGCAAGCGGGTGGCCATCAAGGTCCTCAAGGCCGCCTACTGTACGGATCCGGCCGCGGTGCAACGCTTCGTGTCCGAGGCCAAGGCCGTCAACCTCATCGGCCACCCGAGCATAATCGACATCTTCGCCTTCGGTGAGCTCGAAGACGGCTCCCCCTACTTCGTGATGGACCTGCACGAGGGCCGGGATCTGCGTCGGGTGATCGAGCAGACCCATCCCCTGCCCTGGTCGGAGCTGCGGAGCCTCGTGGAGCAGCTACTCGACGGGCTGGCCGCCGCCCACGAGGCCGGCATCGTCCACCGGGATCTCAAGCCCGACAACCTGCTGATGCTCCGGTCTTCCCGCGCCGCCCCGCTGCTCAAGATCCTGGACTTCGGCGTGGCCAAGCTCACCGAGGAGGCGATCCCCCAGGGCGCCACCCGCACCGGCGCCCCCATCGGCACGCCGGCCTACATGGCCCCGGAGCAGTGCCTGGCCCGCGAGGTGGATCCCCGCGCGGATCTGTACGCCGTGGGGGTGATCCTCTACGAGCTGCTCACCGGCGCCGTGCCCTTTTCCGGCGACTCCTACCTGGAGGTGCTGTTCGCCCAGGTCCACTACCCGCCGCTGCCCCCCAGCGCCCGGGTCATTCTCCCGGCCGAGCTCGAGCCCCTGGTGCTGTGGTGCCTCGAGAAGTCCCCCGGGGCCCGCCCCCCCGACGGGGTTGCCCTGCGCAAACCGCTGATGAGCGTGCTGGATTCCCTGACCGACACCGACGCGCCGCTGCCTACTCCAGTGCGCACCCCCCTCGCCCGCCGCGGCTCCGGGCAGCACACCTCCACCCCTACTGCCGCCGCGGGAGAGGTCCCGGGCACCGTCCCCGAGACCCGCTGCGACGGCCTCGGCTTCCATCCCCCTGCGCCAGCAGCGGATCCGCCCCCAGCGGGCCGACGCCGCCGACCCACGGTGCGCGGGGCCGCGGGCGCGGTGGCCCTGCTGGTGACCGTGGCCGGGGGGCTCGCGCTCGCCGGTAGTGATCTCTTCTCGCCTTCGGCCTCGCCCTCCACCTCGTCATCGCCGACATCCTCCAACATCGGCGCGCGTGACCCCGGCGCGCGTGACCCCGGCGCGCGTGACCCCAGATCGAATCCCGGCGACGCCCCGCCAACCCTGCGCGCGGGCGCGCCGTCTCCCGATTCCGACCGGACGGAACCGCACGCCGGAGCCCCTCCACGCTCCGATGACCCAACCGCCGCGACGGACGGGAAACGCCGCCATCTTCGCCCGAGCCCGCCCCACCTGCGGCGCCGCATCGAGCAGGCCTCCGCGCCGCCGCCCACGGTGCGGCTCCGGCTGGACTCCCGTCCCCGCGGCGCCGAGGTGCGCTGGCAGGGCCAGCGCTGGGGCCAGACTCCCGCCGTTCTCGCGCTGCCACGGGGAGCCGGCCACCTGGAGGTCACCCTGCGCCGCCCCGGCTACCGCCCCACCCGCGAACGCATCCCGCTGGATCGCGACGCCGTCATCCGCACCACCCTGCGTCGCGTCCACCACCATCGCCCCCCGCGCCGTCGCAGCGCCCTCGACGGCTTCAAGCTCCACCAGTAGCACGAAGAGCGCGCGGGGCAGTGTCGCGCGACTCGCTAGGCTGAGGGATCCCGGGGAAGGGTCCCGCGCGGCGATCCTTGCCGCCCGCCAGCAAGACCCGGCTCACCGTTCCCAGCCTACCTGGACGAGCCGCTGGCGGCCTCAGCGCCCGCCGGCGGCTCCACCCGCACGCTACCCGAGGAGGGCGGCGTCCGGTCGGGCTGGGTGAACACGAAGGTGAGCACCGTGGCCAACCCTGCCGCCGCGGTGGCGCCCCACAGCGCGTCCGCCGAGATGTTCAGATCGCGCCCTTGCCGTAGATCCTGCAGCGACGGCTCCGACGCCTCGGTGTAGTCGCGGTGCGCGCGGGCCGCCAGCCCGCTCAAGGTCGACGCGGCGATGAGCGAGGCCGAGGTCACCCCCAGCGTGATCCAGGGCCAGGGACCCCGCCGGGGCCGCCGGGGCAGCCGCTCGAGCTGCACCGCCACCCGCGTTCGGCCCCGCCCCGGCAGCCGAAACCGTCCCTGCCAGATCCGGTGCCCCTTGGCGTGCACCTTGATGCGGTGCTCGCCCGCGCGCACGTCCCGCAACAAGAGCGGCGTGATCCCCACGCTGCGGCCGTCGAGCACCACCAGCGCGCCCACCACGTTGGAGCTCACCTGCAGGGTGCCGGTGGGCGGCGGCAGCCGCGGCAGCGGCACCACGAGCTTCCGCTGCTCGTGGGCGCGCAGCACGATCCGCCGCTGGCTGGCGCGATGTCCCGGTTTCTCCACGAAGAGGGTGTGAGGCCCCGGCGGCAACCGCAGGGTGACCGGCGTCTGCCCCACCGACTCGCTGGTCTGGTCGTCCACCCGCACCCGCGCCCCCGGCGACGGCGTGGTGACCTGCACCGTGGCGAGGATCCGCTCCAGGCGCAGCCGCACCGTCTGCTTGGCTCCCTTCGCCACCCGCGCCGTGGCGCGGGCGGGTCGATACTTCTGCTTCTCCACCAGCACCCGGCGTTGACCCGGCTTCACCGCCACCACCCGGGGGCTGCGCCCGAAGCGGCCCAGGGCCTTGCGGTCGATGTAGATCACGGCCCCGGCGGGCTCGGTGATCACCTCCAGGCGGGCGATGCGCGGCTCAAGGCGCGCCAGCGCCGCCCGCACCCGCCGCCGATCCGCCGCCTCCAGGTCCGGGCGCCGAGCGAGCTGCCGGTAGTAGACGAAGGCCTCCTCGGGACGCCCCAGCTTGTCCAGACACAGGGCGATGTTGAACACGATGTTCGGGTTGGGCGCCAACCGGTTGGCCACGAAGAACTGCTCGAGGGCCGCCTGCAGCTTGCGCTGCTTGACGAGCTCCAGCGGACACGAGACGTCCCACTCGGTGCGCTCCAGCAGCGCCTCGCGGCTGTCGGGGTCGAAAAGCGTCACCTCCACCAGCCCATGCACCGCGTCGTAGACGAGCTGGGCCCGGATCCACCGCGACAGCAGCGCGTCGGCTGATCGGGACGCACGTTCCCAGCCTCCGCACATCACCGACTCCACCGTGTACCCCGCATCCGGGTGGCCGATCCCGGTGCCGATCCGGCTGCTGTGATCGTAGTTTCGCCCCATGTCGTATAGCGACGGTAGAAACCCCGTGCCGTTGTCCTGCCGGTCCACCCAGAGATCGAAGCGCAGCCGGAAGCTCTCCCCGTCCCAGGGCGCAGGCAGGCTCACCACGCAGTACTCCTCGGAGGCCGCCACCCAGGTGGCGTCCAGGGTCCCGGTCGCCGGATCCCAGCGGCACCGCGCCGGGTTGTTGGTCTCCCAGGCCGGCTCGGGCGAGGCCTCGAAGTCCTCGGCGTACCGCACGGTCCAGGTCTCCCGCGGGTGACGATGCACCGCCACCCGCTGCACCAGCATCTGGTGGTCGAACATAGAAGAATCGGTGCTCGCCAGCAGGGCGAGGTACAGCTCCCGGCCCGGCAGGGGGTTGGCCACCCGCGTCACCTCCTGCCAACCGGCTCCGTCGTGATCCAGCAGCACGATCTCCTCGTCGTCGATGTCCAGCCGCACCCGCCAGAGGTCCCGCTGCCCCGCCACCGGGAAGGTCATCCCCGAATCCGGGTGACTCTGCCTGTCCTGACCCTGACGGACAATGAGGCTGCGGCTCCCGTCGTAGTTCACGTCCAGGGCCAGCGAGGGCGTCTGCGCCGGGGTGGCGTCGGGCGTGGTGAACAGCTCCCCGCACGTCTCGATGACCCCCGGGACCCCCGCGTTCCGCACGAAGCGACCAGTGACCGGGTGCGGCACCAGCATCAGCTTGGCCGGCCAGTAGGAGCCCTCGGGCACCCGCAGCACCGCCTCGATGAAGTAGCGACCCGTGCTGAAATCCAGCGGCACCGTGGAGATCAGGCCGGTCTCCTCGCCCCAGCCGTAGCAGACCGTCCGCGCGCGCAGCGCCACCCCGTCGGGGCCGTACTCGATCTCGTTGCCCTCCCCCCGGTACCCGGTGCTGGCCGCGTGCTCGATCCAGTGCGCCGGGTCCGGCCCCTGGCGGAAGTCCGTCTCGAACACGAGCTCCCCGCACAAATCCCGGGCGTGACACACCCGCGTGGCGCAACACCCCGGGTCCGCGCAGTCCACGGGCCCGTCGAGATTGTTGTCCACCCCGTCGCTGCACTTGGTGTCGGTGTTCTCACCACAGTGCTGGGTCGCCCCGCAGCCCGGGTCCGCGCAGTCTACCAGGGCGTCACCGTCGTTGTCCCGGCCGTCCGCGCACCAGGTGGCGTCGTCCTCGGTGCAAAACGGGTGACAACCCGGGTCCGCGCAATCGGTGAGCCCGTCCTCGTCGTTGTCCTGCCCGTCCGCGCAGAGCGCATCCGTGTCCTCGCGCAGGCACTGCCCCGGGATCCGGCACTCGTCGTACTCGTAGATGGACGTACATCCTGCAGGCGCGACGACGACCGCGATCGCGATCACGACCGCGATCACGACCGCGACCGCAGCCGCAGCCGCGGCCGCGGCCACCTCCACTCCCCGTGCCGACCTCGCGATCCGCCCCGCCGCCATGCTCGGCGCCAACTCGTGGTGTGGTCTGCTGCGCATGGAATCTGCTCCCCCGTCTCGGGTTGCCATCAGTGAGTGCCTCTCATCCCTGCAAGATCGTCCACAGGTGCCATCCTACCCGCCATATCGTGCCTACAAAACCATGCTCTTGCCTCTTCGAGGCGACGCTCGGCGGATGCGGGGGCGACCGCGACGTCTCTCTCCGAGCCGAACGCTGCTAGTCAGACGGACAATGGGCGGACCGAAAAAAAAATGGGGGGACGCGCCGCACGGCGCGCCCCCCCAAAAGCCTCCCCCCCTCCCCGAATCACCTCGCCTGACCGGACGGTCTTCGGGATGGGCAGCGAAGCATTCCCCTGGGCAGCGCCCGGACCGCCAGCACGTTGCGTGCCATCTGCTCGCTGCCTCATCCCCACCGTCACCTCACAGCCCCCCCTTAGGCCCCGTGCCTCGCCACGGAGCCACTGAACCCGAGGAGTTAGCCCACTTTATGACGACCCGCAGAACGGCACACGGTTTGCTTCTCATTCCGGGTCCCAAGAGGCTCACGCGGTCACCGACCCGCTCGAGCGCCGAAACGGAGCCCGCTTCGATACGAAAACGACAAAACCGCGGTGATGAATTGGGATCACATGTGATGTATTGTGATCTTCTGGGATCCTGGTTGGCTCTCTGTAAGGGAAACCGCGCGATATCGCGGTGTTCGCATAGGCCACACAGGTTACAGCCCGAGCGCCGGCCAGCGCCGCGCTGGCTGTCCCGTTTCCCGGCCGATGAAGCGCGCCTTCCCCCCGTTACGGGATCCCGGGCGTGGAGCCAACAGGGATCCCGGGCGTGGAGCCAACAGGGATCCCGGGCGTGGAGCCAACAGGGATCCCGGGCGTGGAGCCAACAGAGCCGACCATGAGCACTAGCGACACCACCCCCCAGATGCACCACGAGACCGGCGAGGGGTTCTTCACCGAAGAGCCGAAGCCGGGTCTTCTGCTGGCCCACGCTCCTCCCATCCCCCCCTCGCGCGGGATCCCCCTGGATCGCCGCCCGGTGCTCGACACCGGCGTGACCCTGGGCCGCTCCGACGCCGCCGACTGGCTCCTGCCCGACGAGCGCCTGTCCAAGCAGCACACCCGGTTCGTGCTCTCCGAGGGGCTCATGCTCGTGGAGGATCTGGGCAGCACCAACGGCACCTACCTGCGCGGCCAGCGGCTGGGCCCCACCCCCACGGTCGCCCACCCGGGCGACATCATCCGCTGCGGCCGCTCGCTCATCGCCGTCACCGCGGATCTGCGCCCGCTCGCCGCCACCACCGTGGACACCACCCGCTTCGGCCTGGCGGGACGCTTTTACAGCCCCCCCATCCTGTCGGCGCTAGCCGAGGCCGCCGCCGTGGGCCGCCACGCCCTGCTGACCGGCGCCTCGGGCACCGGCAAGGAGCTCGCCGCCGGCGCCCTGGCCGGCCTGCTCGCCGAGCGCGGACAGCTCGCGCCCCATCACCTGCGTCACGGCACAGGGCACCGCGCGAGTCACGGCGCGGGTCACGGCACCGGTCACGGCACCGGTCACGGCACCGGTCATGGCACCGACGGCCCCCCGCTGCTCGCCCACAACTGCGCCCGGTTCGCCAACGAGGAGGAGGCCACCACCACTCTGTTCGGCGTCACCAGCCACGTGTTCTCCGGCGTCAAGGCCCGCACCGGCCTGCTCGAGCGCGCCGCCGGGGGCGTGCTGTTCCTCGACGAGATCCACGCCCTGCCCCAGCGCGTGCAGCAGTCCCTGCTGCGCTTCGTGGAGGACCAGCAGTTTTCCCGCATCGGCGAGGGCAGCGCCCGCGCCCTGCCCGTCACCCTGGTGATGGGCACCAACCGCGACGTGGACCAGGCCTGCCGAGACGGCCTGCTCGCCTTCGACCTGGTCAACCGGCTGCAGCGGGTCCACCTGCCCGCGCTCAACCAGCGCTGCGCCGACGTGCCGGACATCTTCATCCACCACCTGCGCCGGGCCGCCTCGCGCCCCGACCTCGACCTGGACTCCGAGGAGATCATCAAGACCCTGCGCCCGGCCCACCTCGAGGCCATCTGCCTCATCGACTTCTCCCAGCGTAACGTGCGGGAGCTCATCAGCCTGGCCGAGACCCTCGCCGCCCGCACCGCGGCCCGCCGCCTGGATCCCCAGACCTGCCTCGGCCGCCTGGTGGCCGAGCGCTTCCCCGATAACCCGGTCATCCGCCGCGCCCTGAGCGAGCCCGCCCAGCGCCAATCATCGCCATCCCGCGCCCGCTCCGGCGGATACGACCGGGCAAATGAAGCCCCCCCCAGCGACCGCGCCAGCGATCCCGCCAGCGTCGGCGCCAGCGCCCGCGACCGCCGCCCCTCCCCGGCCAAGGGCCACTCCCAGTACGAGCGCAATAAGGAGGCCATCATCGAGGCCTACCACCGCGCCCGGGGCAACCTCTCGGAGACCGAGCGCCTCCTCAAGGCCGCCGGCTACCCCGGCTCCCGCCGCTGGCTCGCCAAGTACCTCGAGAAGTGGGGCGTACGGTAGGGCACCCCACGGCGAGCTTTACGGCTCGCGACGCGGCTCAATCCGTCACGATCCAGCGCGATCCAACGCGATTCAGCGCGTTTTAGCGCGTTCCAGCGCGATTCAGCGCGATTCAGCGCGATCCTATGCAACCTGTTTCGAATGGTAACGGGTACCAGGTCGCTCCGCCGCTCTCAAAAGGGCGTGCTCGACAGTCCCGCCGTTCGGCGCCAAACGCCGATGCGACGCCACCTATTCGAAATGAATGATCAATGCCGATCACGCAGGAGAGAAAACCGATGCATGGCATCGATCTTGTAGGCAATGCCGCGCCATGTTCATGGCCGTGATTTCAAGCAACCCAGATTACGTCTTCAAACGTGACGCGAAGCATGACCGATAACGCGGATTGCACATACGAAGGCCACGTGCTCGACAACAAGTACGAGGTCCAGAAGCTGCTCGGCAAGGGGGGCATGGGCGCGGTGTACGAGGCCAAGCACCTGCTCATAGGCCGGCGGGTGGCAGTGAAGTTCGTCCACTCGGAGTACGCCGGAAACAAGGAAGTGCTGCAGCGGTTTCAGCAAGAGGCCCGGATCGCCGGTCAGCTCGGTCACCCGAACATCTGTGAGGTCACCGACATCGGGTATGCCCCCGACGGCGCGCCCTACATGGTGATGCCCTACCTGGATGGAGAGACTCTCTCCGATGCCATGCAGCAGGGGCAGGTGGCGGTGTCGCGGGCGCTGGACATCATGGACCAGCTCCTGTCCGCCCTGGGGGCCGCCCACGAGGCCGGGATCATCCACCGGGACCTCAAGCCCGAGAACATCTTCCTGGTTCACGCGGGGGATCGCCGGGACTTCGTGAAGATCCTCGACTTCGGCATCTCCAAGGTGGTGAGTGCCGACCCCGCGCTCAAGGCGCTCACCATGACCGGCGTGGTGATGGGCACCCCCTACTACATGGCCCCGGAGCAGGCGCGCGGCTCCAAACACGTGGATCACCGCTCAGACATCTATTCCGCCGGGGTGATCCTGTACGAGCTGCTCACCGGCCGAAAGCCCTTCGAGGCCGAAACCTTCAACGAGCTGATCATCAAGATCGCCACCGAGCCCTTCGCCCCACCCCGGAGCCTGCGCGCCGACATCCCCCAGGCGGTGGAGCGCGTGGTGCTCAAGGCCATGGCGCGCGAGTCCGCTGACCGCTTCCCCACCATCGCTGAGCTCCGGGAGGCGCTCATCCAGCGGGCGGGCGACACCGGCCTCGACCTGCCGCTGCACCTGACCCGGCAGCTCGGAACCCCGTCCCAGGATGCCGCCGCCTCCGCCGCTGCCGCGGAATTCACTGACGAGCGCCCGGAGCGCTCAGCCCCGAGTGACGAAGACGCAAAGCCGCGTCAACTGCGAGCCGACGATGATCCTGATGCCCCATCCGCCTCCCCCACCGCGAGCACCGCCATGGCCGCCGCGAGCCTCGGCGCCGGAAAGCGGCGCGCCGCGCTCATCGGTGGCCTAGGGGGCGCCATCGCCTTGGGGGTGGGCCTGGTGCTGTTTCTCGCCACGCCGTGGATGAGCACTGACAACGCGTCTTCCTCTTCCTCCGTGGGATCGCGCGCCGCTCCCGCGAGCGCCGCCACGACATCATCCGAAGAGGTCGATCGGGACGGCAGCGCGGCACCCACGAAACCGGCTCCCGCCGCGCGGAAAGACCAGGTCACCATCCAGTTCGTCGGCCTCCCGGCGGACGCGGTCGTCAACGTGGATGGAAAGCCCCTCGACGACAAGCGTCTCACGGCGTCCCGAAGCGACAAGCCAATCTCCTACCGCATCAGCGCCCCGGGCCATGAGGAGCTCACCGGAGAGGTTGAGCCATCCCAGGATCGCATCTTGTCGCCCTCGTTGTCTCGGCGTCGCGCGCGAGCGTATCGCCGCTCCGAAGAACGCGCGAGGCGCCGCAGACGCGCCCGGCCGCGCCGCCGGATGAGCGCTTCTTTTGCGCGTCGGAGCGCGCGCACGCGCTCCGCTCCACCCCGGGCCCGGAGGGCCGCGCCGCGCAGGGCTCGGGCCAGAGCCCGGATCGCGCCTCGCACCCGGACAGTCCGGGGCCGGCGCGGCACCGAGATCAACCTCGGCTACGACGACGAAGAGTAACTCATGCGACCTCGACCGATCCCCATCACGCTGATCGCGCTCTCGTTGCTCGGGACGGGGCTGCTCGTTCCCTTCCCGCAGATACTGCTTCCGGAGCTCGGCATATCGCCCGTGGCCCACGCCCGCAGCAAACGGCGCACGCGCATCATGGCTCGAGCTCTGTTTCGCCAGGCCGCAAAAGCCTTCACCAAGGAGAACTACCCGGCGGCGCTGCAGCTTTTCACCGAGTCCTACGAGCTCAAGAAAAAGAACATCGTCCTGTACAACATCGCCATGTGCCACAGGGCGCTGTTTCACTACAAAGAGTCCATCGCCGCCTTCCGCAAATACCTGGCCCGGCGCGGCAAGCGGCTCCCGTCCGCAAAACGGCAGAAGATCCAGAGGCTCATCCTCGAGATGACCGGGAAGCTGGTGAAGCTCCGGTTGAAGATCAAACCGCCGGGAGCCGTGGTGAAGATCGACGGCCGCATGGTGGGCGCCGCGCCCTTCGATGGCCCCCTCGAGCTCAACCCCGGCCGCCACACCCTCGAGGTACTCGACACCGGTCACCGCACCGAGTCGCGCACCCTCAGCTTCACCGACGGCGAGAAGCGCACGCTCTCCATCCACCTGAAGCCCATCCGCCGCTTCGGCTTCGTCACCCTCACCGCCCGCGCGGCCGGAGCGATGGTCAAGGCCCCCCACAAAAAACCGAAACCCTTGCCTGCCACGCTGAAGCTGCCCGCCGGCGAGACCAAGCTCAAAATCACGGCTCCCGGACACCGCCCCCGAGAGCTGGCCGTGGTGGTCAAGCCAAACGAGGCGTCTACGGTGCCCGTGAAGCTCGAGCCCACCGCGCGGCGGCGGGCGCGCCGGCTGCTCCTTCCC
>CAYFWA010000118.1:7141-12103 GCA_964346625.1 uncultured Myxococcales bacterium | reverse complement strand
ACGGCCAGCAGGTGGGCCGCGGCGCGACGATCCGCCGGGGCCGGCGGTCCGGGGGACAAGGGTCGCGGCGACGTCGGGCGCGAGGGTCGCGGCGACGTCGGGCGCGAGGCGGCCCGCCGCGAGGCAGCCCGACGCGAGGCGACCCGACGCGGGGCAGGCCGACGCGCGGAGGGCCGGCGCGCCGCGGCCCGGCGTGGGGCGACCCGAAGCGAGGCAGGCCGTCGTGCAGAGGGCCGGCGCGCCGCGGCCGCCGCCCGACGCATGCTGTCGGGCGCCGCCCGTCGGGCGGAAGGGGCCGCCGTCGAGGGGTGGGGCGCAGGCCGCGGCGCCCCCCCGGAGGGAACGAGCAGGGCCAGGGCCAAGGGCACCGCCTGCCGCACTACGCTGGAGCCTCGCCGCGCGAGACGGGCCAGGGCGTACAGGGCCTCTCGCCGCAGGGACGCGGGCTCCTCGGCCTGCTGGGCCAACCGCAGCAGCGCCCGGGCCGCCGGCGTGCCCCCCACCACCCCCAGCGCGCGCGCCGCGGCCCGCCGGACCCGGGGGTCGGGATCGGTGGCGAGCCGAAACAGCAGCGCCTCCTCGGCGCCCGGGTAGGCGGCCAGCGCCACCGCGTGGCAGGCCGCCTCCCGCACGCGGGGCTGCTCGTCGCGCAGCCGGGCGGTGGCGTCCCGCATGAGGCGGGGAAGCCCCAGGCGTCCCGCCGCGTACAGCGCCCGGATCCGGGTCCACAGGTGGGGGTGATCGAGCAGCCGACGCACCCGGGGCGCGCGGTGAGGCCGGGCGAGCTCCTGGCGCCACAGATCCTGGCCTGCCCCCACCTCCAGGGGGCGCGGCGCGGGCTCGTCGGAGCGGCAGGCGCCGCTGCCCTCGCCAGGGGGAGCCGATCGCCCCTCCTCGCCCTTGGAGCACCCCCCGCAAAGCACGGCTGGCACGAGCAGCCCGGCGAGCAGGCCCCCGAGCAGTCGCCCGAGCAGCCCCCCGAGCAGCCGCCCGCGCAGCCGCCCGCGCAGCCGCCCGCGCAGCCGCCCGGCGAGCAGCCCCCCGAGCAGGTGGGGGGGGCACGATGATCCGTCGCCCGGATCCCGTGGACGGTGCTGGCGCCCGGGACCGCGCCGGAAAAAAGAGCCAGCGCGCCGCGCCCCGGTGGACGCGCAAAGACGCAACCCTTCGGAATCCCGACGCAGACGAGCAACGAGCCGCATGGCCAGAGGGTAGCCAAGCGGCCCCGGCGCCGCAAGCGAGGGGGGCGCGAGCCGCGCCGGGGGAGGTCGGTTCCTTGCCCGCTGCGCCCAGCGCGGTAAAGTGGGGCACAACGCGCGACGCTCGAGTCTGACTGACAATCAGCGAGGTGAATCGAGATGATGCAACCCAGAACACCGACCAGGCGAGCCGAGCGAGCGGGTCGAGCCGGGCGCACCGGGTGGATCGGCCTGGCTGGGCTTTTGGGCCCGGCGTTGATGCTGCTTCTGCTGCCGGCCGGGCCGGCCCACGGTCGCGGCTCCAAGAACCGGCCCGCCTGGCTCGGGACCGCCGTGACCAAGCTCACCCGGCTGGACCGCCGGCAAAAGGGCGTGCCCAAGCACGGCGGGGTGCTGGTGCAGCGGGTGGTCAAGGGCAGCCCGGCGGCTCGCACGGGGCTGCGGGCCGGGGACGTGCTCATGCGCCTGGACAACAAGTACGTCTACACGCCGGCGGCGGTCATCGAGCGCGTGGCGGCCAAGGGCGCGGGTGACAAGCTCAAGATCGACATCATCCGCAACGGCCAGTGGATGACCGCCAAGGTTCGCCTCGAGCCCCGCCCGTCGAAATACGAACGGCCCCGGCTGCGGCCCCGACCCCGGCGGCGGGCCCGGCCCCGGGCTCGACGCCGCCCCGCCCCCCGGGACGCCAAGGATCCCTTCGCCGGCCGGCGGCCGGCGGCGCGCCGCCCCGCTGGCGACTCCGACGACTCCGACGACTCCGACGAGGCCCTGCGGAGACGCATCCGCACCCTGGAAAAGCAGATCCGGCTGCTCAAAAAGCTCGTCCTCCAGGTGCAGCGGCGTTGCAAGCGTTGAGCGCCGCCCGCGCCCCCGGCGACCCGCCCGCGGCGCGAGGCAACCCCCCGCGGGCCGGCGAGGTCACAGCTCTCGAAGGACGCGTCGACGTCGCGGGAGACCGCCGGCTCCCGCCCTGATTTTCCGAAACCCGGTCCCATGGCCGCGATCCGCGAGCATGATCTGAAACCTTGAGTCCCCACCGGCCCTTGGCTATGCTGCCCCCCATGTCGACTTCCCATCCCCCAACGCGAGCTCTGTGGCAGCGGGCCCCCGGGCTGCTGTGCCTGCTGGCCCCCTTCGCCCTGGGCGCGCTCGCCCTGGCCGGCTGCGACGAGCAAATCGGCGACTCCTGCGAGTTCAACGTGGACTGCTCCCCCCAGGGGAACCGCCTGTGTGACCGGTCGTCGCCCGGCGGCTACTGCACCATCGAGAACTGCACCGCCGAGGTGTGCCCCGAGGAGTCGCGCTGCATCGCCTTCTACCCGGTGGCCTTTCTGAGCCAGCCGTGCTTCCCCGAGACCGAGGACGACCCCAACCCGGATCTGCGCACCAACGACTGCACCCCGGACGAAAGGTGCATCAGCAGCGGGTTCTGCGCCTCCCGGGCCAGCGCCCGGCGCTACTGCATGCTCAAGTGCGACGAGGACAGTGACTGCCGCGACCCGTACGAGTGTCGCCGCACCGGGCTGTCGGGCGCCGAGTGGGTCCCGCCCCTCGAGTCCACCAATCCCAACCAGACCAAGCGCTTCTGCGCCCCCAAGGGCTGATCCGGCGCGCCGATGCACTCCGGCCTCGGGCCCTACCTCCTGCGCCGCGCCCTCACTGCCGCGGTGGCCCTGCTCGGGGTGTGTCTGCTGGTCTTTTTCTTGATCCACCTCATCCCCGGAGACCCGGTGGACAACATGCTGGGGGAGACCGCTCCGGGCGCCGAGCGGGACCGGCTGCGCCAGGCGCTGCACCTGGACGAGAGCCTGCCCGAGCAGTTCGGTCGCTTCGTCTCCGGCATCGCCGACGGCTCGCTGGGCCACTCCTTTCGCCACGGAGACCGCTCGGTGGCCTCGCTCATCGCCGAGGTGTTCCCCGACACCCTGGCGCTGGCCCTCGCCGCCATGGCGGTGGCGCTGCTGCTCGCCCTGCCCCTGGGGATCCTGGCGGCCCTGCGCCCGGGGAGCTGGTTCGACGGGCTGTCCATGGGGGTGTCGCTGCTCGGGGTCGCCGTGCCCAACATGTGGCTGGGCCCCCTGCTGCTGCTGGCCTTCTCCATCCACTGGAGCTGGTTTCCCGGCCCCGCCCCCGACGACCCGCGCACCCTGAGCGCCCTGGTGCTGCCTGCCATCACGCTGGGCACCGCCCTGATGGCCATGCTGTCGCGCATGACCCGGGCCTCCCTGCTCGGAGTGATGGGCGAGGACTACATCCGCACCGCCCGGGCCAAGGGCCTGTCGTCTGCCGCGGTGGTGCTCAAGCACGGGCTGCGAAACGCCCTCATCCCGGTGATCACGGTGGTGGGGCTGCAGTTCGGCGCGCTGCTGTCGGGCGCCATCGTCACCGAGAAGGTGTTCGGCCGCCCCGGGCTGGGCACCCTGCTGATGCGCGCCATCACCACCCGCGACTACCCGGTGATCCAGGGCACAGTGCTGTTCATCGCGGCGCTGTACGTGGCGGTGAACCTGCTGGTGGATTTGACCTACGGGGCGGTGGATCCCCGGATCCGGCGGAGGTGACCGGGCCATGGGCGCGCTGCTCCGACGACCCGGTCCCCTGCTCGGCCTCGTGCTGCTGGCGGCCTTCGCCCTGGCGGCGCTGCTGGGCCCCTGGCTGGCGCCCTACGACCCGCTGCGCCAGAACCTCGACCAGATCCTCGCCCCCCCCAGCTCAGCCCACTGGTTCGGCACCGACGAAAACGGCAGCGACCTGCTGAGCCTGTTTCTGTACGGCTGCCGCCTGTCGGGCCAGATCGCCCTGGCGGTGCTGGGCGTCTCCTTCGTGGTGGGGGTCACCCTCGGCACCCTGGCCGGCTACGTGGGCGGCTGGCTCGACGAGCTGCTCATGCGCGTGGTGGACATCCTGCTGGCGTTCCCGGGCATCTTGCTCAACCTCGCGGTGGCGGCCATGGTCAAGGAGCCCTCGGTGGGTCACCTGATCTTCGCCCTGTGTCTCAACGGCTGGGTGGGCTTCGCCCGGGTGGCCCGCGGCCAGGTGCTGTCGGCCCGGGAGCTGGAGTACGTCCAGGCCGCCCGCTGCCTCGGCGCCCGCCCGCCCCGCATCGTGCTCACTCACGTGCTGCCCAGCATCCTGCCCCCCCTCGTAGTCCAGGCCACCTTCACCTTCGCCGCCGTGCTGCTGGCCGAGGCGAGCCTGAGCTTTCTCGGCCTCGGCCCCCAGCAGCCCTGGTCCTGGGGCGCGCTTTTGAGCCAGGGCACCACCTTCCTTTGGATCACCCACCACCTCGCCCTGGTACCCGGCGCCGCCCTCGCCCTGGTGGTGCTCGCCTGCAACCTGGTAGGTGACGGCCTCAACGACCTGCTCGATCCCAAGCGACGCGCGTCCACGAGATAGGGGCCGGATTTCGGACGCCGGGAGCCGGATTTCGGACGCCGGGAGCCGGATTTCGGACGCTGCTCGGTCAGGGCGCCACGTCACGGCGGCGCCGCGGCCCGACGAGGAGGTACCGCCCAGCGCACAAGGGGTTGGCGCAGCGTGGTTTTTTCGGTCGCCAAGTGCGCTCGTGACTCTCCACGTCCCGCGCTGCGCGCGGCTGGCACCCGCCTTGCAAAGCGGTCCGGAGTGCGTGCTTCGGCCGAGCACAGGGAACCGAGGAAAAAAGAACCGAGGAAAAAAGAACCGAGGTAACAGAACCGAGGTAACAGAACCGAGGTAACAGAACCGAGGTAACAGAACCGATTTCCCGGCAGGGGCGTGC
>CAYFWA010000118.1:0-7041 GCA_964346625.1 uncultured Myxococcales bacterium | reverse complement strand
AGAACCGAGGTAACAGAACCGAGGTAACAGAACCGATTTCCCGGCAGGGGCGTGCTCCCCTGACCCCGCGGAGGACATCATGACCGAGACGAAGCTGCATCCCGCTCTGAACGATCAACCCCATCACCAGCGGCCCCCCCATCGCCGTCGCCGTCGCCATCGCGGCCGCGCCGGTGTGGTTCTGGGAGCAGGCGCCCTGGTGGCCGCCCTGACCGCCGGCCTCGCCGCGGGCGCGCCACCCGCCGAGGCCGCGCGTCGTGGCCGGGGCGCCAAGGTCACGGGCAAGGTCAACCTCAACACCGCCAACACCCGCCAGCTCACCCTGCTGCCGCGGGTGGGCAAGAAGACCGCCCAGGCCATCCAGGCCTACCGGGCCAAGCGCCGCTTCCGCACCATCCGGGAGGTCATCCAGGTCAAGGGCATCGGCAAGCGCACCTTCCTGCGGCTCAAGCCCCACCTCACGGTGCGCGGCCCCACCACCATCCGCAAGAAGGGCCGCTCCAAGCGCGGCCGCCGCTCCCGCGGCTCCCGAAGCAAACGCGGCGCGCGCCGCTAGCGCGATAGCTTTCCTGCCCTCCCCTGCCCTCCGGTCCCCTTTCCGTATCCCACTCGTCCCCCTCCCGTTTCTTCACGGCCTCACCGCATCACGATACCGCGGTGGTGGCCGTCGAAGACTCCCCCTGGTCCACCCTAAGGGCTCGATTCGGCGCACGAATGCCGAAGTTATTCTTGCGCGAGCCCTTAGGACCAGTGCTAAGATGACGCGGTTCGACGGCTGGAGCGCGAATCCGACGGCGGCAACGCGGCAGTCGGACCGGTCGGCCATGATCTTCGCCGGCCGCAAGGCCAGACCCGTCGCGAACCCTTCTCTGCAACCGAACCCTTCTCTGCAACCGATCGAGCTAACCACTAGAATCAACCGCTAGTATCAACCTCCCGAGACCATCGAGCGCTGATCATGACGTCTTCTTCTTCTTCTTCTCCCGATCTGGACGCCCTGCCCGTGGCGCTGTTCGTCGACGTGGACGGCCTGCAGCGGGCGCTGCAACGCAGCCACCAGAGCCTACCCTCTCCCTCGGAGCTTGGTGAGGCCCTGGTGCGCTTGTGCCGCGACCGCGGCCAGCTCACCCTGGCGCGGGCCTACGCCGACTGGACCTCCCCCCAGGCCGACCCGCGGGCCATCCAGGAAAAGGGGCTCGAGCCCGTGCTGGTGCTGCCCAGCCTGCCCGGCTCCACGCTGGCGGCCCTGGCCTACGACGTGGCGCAGCACGCGTGCGCCGAGTCGGTGGACGGGGAGGTGGTGCTGGTGGGCGGCGACGCCGGCCTGGGACAGGTGGCGCGGCGGGTGCGCGGCCGACGGCAGTGGGTGACCCTGGTGACCCCGGAGCCCCTGGCCGAGACCGGGCTGTCGGCCAGCGCCCACGAGCTGGTGTCTCTGGACAGCTTGCTTTGGGACGACGCGTCCCCGGCAGAGCGCGGCGCCGACCCGGAGTGGAACCCTGACGGCGAGGACGACGAAGACGGCAACGGCGACGGGCGGCTGGAGCTCGAAGACTTCGACTGGCACCGCTTCGTGCGCCTGGTGGCCTGGCTCGAGCAGCGGCTGCCCTTCGTGGGGGTGGGCTATCTCATCAAGAAGGCCATGACCCCCGAGAACGTGGGCACCGCCGATCCGCGGGACAAGCAGGCCATCTTCCAGCAGGCCGAGGAGCTCGGGCTGGTGGAGGTCTACTACAAGGACAACATCGACGAGCAGGGAGACCCGGTGGCGGCCTGCCGGCTCCAACCCGATCACGAGCTGGTCTCCGAGGTGCTCGAGATGCTGGACGCGGAGCCGTGAGGGTACGATGAGTCCCTGGATCTACCTGGTGGGGGGGGCGGTGCTGCTGCTGCTGGTGTTCCGGCGGCTGTCGCGGCGCATCGATCCCACCGACGCCTGGCGGGCCCTGGCCGAGTCCGAGGGCCTGCGCTTCGAGTCCTCCGGAGTCGGGCCGAGCGTGCGCGGGCGCTACCGCGACATCGAGGTGCGACTGAGCGCGGAGCGCGGACGGGGGGCCGGCCCCACCGACGAGCCCACCACGGTGATCCAGGCCGAGATCGGTCTGCCGGGCACCACCGGCGTCTGGGGCGCTGCCAGCCATCGCCTGGTGGATGGACAGGATCCCTGGGCGCGCCCCGGCCGCGATCCCCTGGCCCTGGTGCGGCAGCACAACTCCGACTCCGTGGTCCGCGCGCTCGAGCGACGCGAGGTGCGCGAGGGGGTCCAGGCGTTTCTATCCGCCCGACCCAGCGCCCGCATCGCCGAGGACTGGGTCACCGTCACCGAGCCCGGGCTGGTGCGCGACCGCCGGCGGCTGCAGCGGCTGCTCGACGACGTGGTGGAGGTGAGCCGGCTGTTTCACGCGCCCGCCGAGCAGACCGCGACCGGCGCGGGCGCCGCGGGCGCGGGCGCCGCGGGCGCGGGCGCCGCGGGCGCGGGCGCCGACGCCAGCGACGAGAACCGGGGACAAGACTACTGGGACGCCCAGGGCAGGCCCGACCCTGCCGATGCCTCGGTCGACCCGCGCGCCGGTGAAGCGCCCGGGCGCAGTGCCGATTGGCCGTCGGGGCCCACCGCGGACAACCCCTACGCCCCGCCCCAACCTCGACGCTCCCAGGCTGGCGCCCGACCGCTCGGCCGCAAGGCCGCGGACCCGCAGATGGCGACGCGCTGGAAGCGTCGCCTGGCCGTGGCGTTTCTGGTGGGCCTGCTGCCGGCGACCCTGGGCGCCGCCATGGCCATCGTGGGCGGCATCCGCTACGACGCCCCGGTCTTCGGAATCGAGGGCCTGTGGTGGATGCTGCTCGGCGGAGGGCTGTTCGCCTTTGGCCTCCTGGTGTTCGGCACGCAGTACCGCTGCCCCTCCTGCGGACAGGTCATGCGCTCTCCGAGCACGGGGAACCTGCTGTTCGATCCCGACGAGTGCCCCCACTGCCACGTGGTGCTGCGGGACTGACTGCGGCCCAAAGCGGATCGGTGCACAAAGCTTCGGTCATACCGCGGCCGTGATCAGCGCCTGACGATCCGATCAAAGCACGAAGGGGATCACCGCGCGGCGCTCGGGGGGGTAGTCGTCGAAGGTATCGCGGTACCAGCGGTGGTGGGTCAGCGCCCGGGGCACGAGGTTGGCGGCGGTCCAGAGGGCGAAGGTCAGACCCGCCATCGACCAGGTGGCCAAAGCCCAGCCGAACCACTCCAGCACCTCGCCGAAGTAGTTGGGGCACGACACGAAGCGGTAGAGCCCGCCCCGGGGGATCTTGTAGCCGGACTCCCCCGGGCGGCGCAGGTGCAGCAGGATCCAGTCGCTCTGCTGGTTGATGAAAAAGCCCAGCCCGAACAGCGCCACGCCGCCGAAAAAGCGCGGGTCGGTGAGCCAGGCGTCGGGGTACGGCGGCGCGAAGTGAAAGAGCCAACGCCCGTTGAGATACGAGTTGCCGAGGTTGAACACCACCGCCATGAGCGCCACGGCCAGGGGCATGGTCTTGCCCGCCCCCCGCATCCGGAAGGGGAACACGAAGGTCCGGTTCACGTAGTGCAGCAGCCACAGCGACAAAAACACGATGGCCGCCGCGTTGCGGTGGCGCTCCGGCGTGGCCATCCAAAACAGCACCACCATGCCCAGCGGGGAGGGCAGCTCCATGAGTACCCAGCCCAGCGTGGCCGGGATCTGCGGCCCCCAGCCGCCGCGCCCATGGCGTCCGTAGGGCGCCGGGATGAAAAGCAGCGCCAGAAAGGTCACCGCCGCCAGCCCCAGCCACGCCCAGATCAACCCTTGGAAAAACGCATACTCGCTCATGGTGTCCTGTCCGATGTGCAACGGAGCCGCCGCGGTCGAGATGGCGGCGATGCGCAAGGCGCCAATGGCGCGCTACGCCCGCGCCCCCCCTTCATCCGGGTGTCGGGGGCCCGCAGGGAAGCGCCACTATGCCACCCCGTCGGATCCTCGGCAACACCCTGAAAAAGAAAGGGAAAGGTGCCCAGAGCCGGAACAAGGGCGAGAAAATCCGCACCGGCCCCCTCCCACCGACGAAAACCGGGGCCAGCGCGGGTTCCTTGCCGGTGGAGACTGCCAGAGGCCGGTGAGGGGCACTGCGGAGCTCGAAAGCCCAGACAAGCCATGCCGCCAACCGCCGCGCGGCCGTGTCGGCCGCGCGGAGCACAGGCAAGGAGGTGACTCGTGAACGTCCAAGGCCCACTTTCGACCACGACGGCGACAGCCGTCACATCGCTGCAGGGCTCGCTTCAATCCCCGGCCGCGACCGCGGGCGGGGCCGGGGCCGGGGCCGGCGCCCGGATCGCGGCCCCGCCGGGCCCCGGCGCCGCCGATGAAACCACCTTCGCCGCGCGTCTGCATGACGCTCCCGCGGCCGGCTCGCCTGCCGCCGCGGGGCGTCCCGCCGCGGGGCGTCCCGCCGCGGGCCGATCCGTGGAGGCCAGCCCCCCGGGGAGCGCGATCCAGCGGGTCCCTGGCCAAGAGCCGTCCGCCGCCACTCCGCTTCGACCCGCCGCGCGCTCCACCGAGCCGCAGTCCGCGGAGCCGCCCGCGGCCGTGACGCAGGAGCTGACCGAGGCGCTCACGCGCATCCGCACCGAGGAGCGCAAGCTGGACCGGTTTTTGCGGCGAGCGCGCCACGGCGCCGACTTCGAGCTGTCGGAGCTGGTGCAGATGCAGTCGCTGGTCTATCGCTACACGCGACAGGTGGAGCTGCTGAGCAAGCTGGTAGAGCGCGTCACCGGTGCGGTGAAGCAGACGTTGCGTACCCAGGTTTGAACCACGGCGCGACCTTCGCGCCCGGCGGGTCCTTCGCGCCGAGTACCCCCGGCGCTGAACGGGGGGACGTAGGTTCGAAAACTCCAGCGCGCATCGACACTCGAGTCTCGATCTCACGTCTCCCCTCGCAAGCTCCATCCAGCCCTCGATTCTCTGCTGAAGCGCGCGGGAGTTTTCGAACCTGCGTCCCCATTGCACAAAGCGCCCCCCAAGCGCTGAACGCCGCGTCGCGTATCCACCGCGGAGCCCCAGGCGCACCGCGCCGCGTCCGCGGCCCGCTGCGGCCGCGAGGTGGGTGAGGCCGAGTGGGTTGGGCCAAACGACTCCCACACGCTTGGGGGACGCAGGTTCGATTTCTCGCTTTCGCGAGGCGCCTTGGGGCTCACGCGGCACGAGCGTCATCATGCCTTCGACCACCTCCCGAGTCCCATGCGGCGCGAAAGCGACAAACCGAACCTACGTCCCCACCTTCAGCAGCCGCTTCGCCGGCGCGGAGGCCCAGGTGCGTCGCGCGGCTGCTTCGGTCAGCCGGGGGGCGGGCCGCGGGGAGGCTCGATGGCCCGGTCCCGCTGGGCCATGAAGCACTGCAGCTTGTGGATGGCGCGGCCGTGGATCCGTGAGGCCCAGGACTTGGACACGCCGAGCACCTCGCTGGCCTCCCGAATGGAGTGGTTCTGGTAGTAGCAAAGCTCCACCATCCGCCGCTCGCGCTCCTCCAGGCCGGCGAGGGCCTCGGCAAGGTGGGCGCCCAAGCCCAACGCATCGAGCCGCTCGAAGGGGGCGTCGGCCTGGTCATCGGGCACCTCCGGACGCGCCATGGCGTCCAGCGAGGTGACGTAGACGGTGGTGAGGGCGGCCACGTGCTCGGACAGCGCAGACAGCGTGTCGGCGGTGGTGCGGCGGGCGCGGGCCGCCGGATCGGCGCCCTCCTCCCGGGCGGCAGCGTTTTCGAGGTAGGCGTCGGCCCGCTCGGCCATGCGGGCCCGGGCGTAGTCGCGCCGACTCATCTGCCCCGAGCGCCGCAGCCCATCGAACATGGCGCCCCGGACGCGGTAATAGGCGAAGGTGGCGAAGGTCACGCCGCGCGAGGGATCGAAGCGCTGCGCGGCCTCGAGCATGCCCTGGGCGCCATAGCCGATGAGGTCGTCCAGCTCCACCTGGGGCGGGAGCTGCCCGTGAAGCTTGAGGGCGAGGGACTTCACCAGCCCGAGGTGCCGCTCGGTGAGCTGGGTGGGATCCGAGAGTTCCCCCGGCGTGGCCATGGCAAGAAAACTACCACAGTTGTCCTTGAGTCGGGCAGCCTTCCGCTGAGGACTCGGGCAAGCGGGTCCGGGCGCCGCGCGTCACGACCGCATCCCGGCGGCGAAACGATGGCGTTCAGGCCCGGGTCACTCGCGCGGCCCGAAGATCGCCGTGCCCACCCGCACCAGCGTGGCGCCCTCCTCGATGGCCACGGCGAAGTCGTGGCTCATGCCCATGGACAGCTCGGGCAGGTCGAGATCGACGTTCGGCGGGGGGGCGCGACCGGCGTCGCGCGCGGCCTCGTGGCGGTGGCGCAGCTCGTCGCGCAGCCCGTCGCGCAGCGCCCGTAGCCGGCGAAACAGAGGTCGGGCCGCCTCGGGCTCCGGATCCCACGGCGGAATGATCATCAGGCCGCGGCAGCGCACATGGGGCGCCTCCGCGAAGGCGTCGAGCAGCGTGGTGAGATCCTCTCGGGCCACCCCCGACTTCTGGGGCTCCTCGGCCAGGTTCACCTGGATGAGCACGTCCTGCACCGCCTCCGACTCCGGCTTCGGCTCCCCCTCCGCCTCCTCCCCCGCCCCCTCGCGGGAGGAGGCGCTCGGGTCGCGCCGGGCGCCGGCGGACCCGCCGCCTCCCCCTGACCCCGCGAGCCGGCGCTCGATGGCGGCCAGCAGCCGGGGGGAGCTCACCGTGTGGATCAAGGCCGCGTTGCCCACCACGTACTTGACCTTGTTTCGCTGCAGCGGACCGATGTAGTGCCAGCGCAGGCCCTGCGCCGCGTCGCGTCCCTGCAGCTCGCGGTGCTTGTCGCGCAGCTCCTGGGCGTAGTTTTCACCGAAATCCACCTGACCCGCCTCACGGGCGGCGACGATGTCGGCGGTGGGCTTGCGCTTGGACACGGCCACCAGGGTGACCTCGTCGGGATCGCGGTGGGCCTGCCGGCAGGCGGCCTCCAGGTCCTCGCGCAGACGGGCGAGGCGCTCGGCGA
>CAYFWA010000117.1:0-12128 GCA_964346625.1 uncultured Myxococcales bacterium | reverse complement strand
GCCCCCCCCGCCCCCGCGCCCCCCCCCCCCGCCGCCGGGCCCGCCGCCGCCGCCGCGCCCCCTTCGCGCGCCGCCGGGCCCCCCGCCTCCGCTGCGACGCCCTCGTACGCCGCGCCGCCGCCACCGCCTGCCGCGCCGCCGCGGGCCTCGCCGTCGGTCGGGGCGGCCCGCCGCCGGGGCGTGGTGCCGTCCTTTTTGCTCTTTTCGCAGCCCGGGCCCGCCAAGGCGAGGGTGAACCCCAGCAGCCCCAGCAGCCCCAACAGCCACCGGGGGGGCCAGCTCGTGTATTTGATTGCCAGCATGGGCTCGCCTCGCTCTCGCGCCGCGGGCCGCCCCAAAGGGCCGACACCGCGGGGCCGCCGTTCTCAGCGCAGCGACTCGATCTTGGGCGGGTTGATGTACGGGCTGCCCGGATCGATCCGGGCCAGCCACCGCCGCACGGTGTCGGTCCACTCGTTGGCGATCCCCACCTTGGCCGCGTGCTTCAGGGCCGCCTTGTAGAACTTCTTGGCCAGATCGCTCCAGGTCTCGTTGGCCTTCATGGCGACGTTCGGCTTGCCGAAAACGAATCCCTTGATCCGCTCCACAAACTCGAAGGGATCCTCGAACTGCTTTTTGAAGGCGTCCACCCAGCGCTTGGCCAGCTTGGGCCAGGGCGGGTCGGCCACCTGGTCGGCCGCCAGCTCGTAGATCTTGCCGATGTGGGCCTGGAACGCGATGTACCACACGTCGTCGGTGTACTTGTTGCGCTTTTCTAGATACCGGTCCGTGTGCTCCTTGACCTTCTCGCTCAGCCGCTTGATAGCTTCGGCCACGGCGTCACGGGATTTCTGGATCACCTCGTTTTTGTTCTTCAGGGCGTTGCGGGTGCTCCAGCGCCAGCGCACCCGGACCCGCTTGTACTTGAGCTTGACCTTCTTGAACTTCTCGAGGTTGTCCTTGACGCGATCGAAGATGATGGCCGCCGCCGCGGTGGCGGCCTGGGTGCGCGGCGGCAGCTTGTAGCGATCGAAGTTTTTCACGATGCGATCCTCGAGCCGCCGGATAACGCGCCGACCGGCGCGCAGCTCGCGCCGCTTTTCGAGGATCTTGTCCAGCAACTGCATCATCTGCCGAGCCTTGGCGTACTCCTTGACGTTGTCCACCCAGTACTGGGGCCCCTGGATCTGCTTGCGCTTGCGGTCGAACTCCCGCTCGATCTCGCGGACGTAACGCTCGTAGGCGCGGATCATCAGCCGCCACTTCTCTTGCCGCTCGCGGATCTGCCCGATCTCCAGCTCGGCCCGGGGCCCGAAGGTCTTGGCGTCCTCCACGAACCGGTTGTACATCTTCTTTTTCGCCGGGTTTTTGGTGGTCCGGGCCAGCCGGCGCCAGCGCGGGAGCTGGCTTTTGACCTCGGCCACGTACTTTTCGCGGAAGTAGCGCACCGACTCGTCGAACTTGCCGTGGTATTTCAGAAGCTGGGCGTAGGTGAAGTACCAGGCCACGCGGCCGGGATGCTTGGCGAACTTCGGGTCGGTGGCCAGGATGCCGTAGTACTTGAGGGCCGACTCGTAGTCCAGCGCCTTGATGGCCACCTGCGACAGGTACTCAAGCACGTCGTCCAGGATGCCGTCGTTGATGACCTCCTTGGTCTTTGGATCCTTGATCTTGGTCTCGGCGGCCTGCTTTTTGTACTTGGTGTAGATCAGCTCGTACATCCGCTTGGCCGAGCGGTAGCGCTTGATCTTCTCGTAGGAGTAGGCGGCGTTGTACAGAAACAGCGCGAGGCGCTCGGAATCGGGGTAGCGCTTGATGATCTCGGTGAAATACAGCGCCGCCTTCTTGTACTGCTTTTTGTTGTAGGCCTCGAAGGCCCGGGCCTCGAGGATCTTGGGCCCCACCTCCTTGAGGATCTTGCGCTGCTTTTTCACCTCCGCCTTGTACTGGTCGCAGTACGGATCATCGGCGCTGCACTCCACCGCCTCGCCGCACTTCTTTTTGTTGACGTAGGCGGTGAGGCGCTCGAGCTGGTCCAGGTAGTCGTCGGGCTGCTCGATCTCGAGCATGGTCAGCAGGTGCTGCCCGGCGTAGAAGGCCTGCCGCGACTCACAGTGCTTCTCGTAGATCTCCCGAAACAGCGGCCGCGCCTCGGCGAACTGCATGTGGCGGTAGTAGTGGGCCGCGATGAGGTACTTGTAGGCGGGCACGTCCTTGGACTCGGGATCCGCCTGGATCATCTCCCGCAGAAGCTGGTGGTACTCCTTGAGCATCGGCGGCAGCGGTTTGCGGTCCACCTGCTTGTGCTTCTTGGGATCGGGGTCGGGAGGCAGCTTGATCTTGGATACCACCTCCGCGAAGGAGGTGAGCCGCCAGCTCAGCGCCTCCTTGGCCTTGCGCACGCTGATCTTGGAGTGCTGCACGGCCTTGAACACCCGGGCGGCCTCTAGGTAATTACCCGAGTAGTACAGCGCCTGTCCCATGAAAAACCGCGCCTTGTAGGCGGTGAGGGTGTTTTTGTACTGCGGGTGCTCGATGATCACGCGGAAGGCCTTGGCCGACTGGGCGAAATAGCCCTGGTAGGCCTTCTCGTAGCCGTCGAGCTTGTCCTTGAGGGTATCCACCTCACCGAGCACCTTGCGCAGCCGCTGGCGCTTGCGATACCAGCCCTGACTGCGGTTGGACACCGCGTCCTCGAGCTCCTTTTGCTCCGCCTGCAGCGACTCGAGCTTCTTTTTGCCCTTGGCGTAGGCGTTGTAGTACTGCCCGCCGAGGTTGAAAAAGTCCCGCCCCATGGCCATGAGGCTGTTTTCCCGCAGGATCATCAACGCCTCGGCCACCTCCTTGTCGGTGTTCCAGCGTTGATCATACTTCTTGGCGAAGGCCAGGTACGGGTTGCCGCGATACAGCGCAAAGCGATCGAAGGCGCGCTTGCGCTCGTCGTAGAGGCGCCGCCGGGAAAACTTCTCCCGGATGCGCTTGTCCACGTTCACCATCAGCATGCCCAGGATCTGCAGCACCCGCACCTGGATGGGGGCCTTGCCCTTGTAGTAGCGCCAGTCCAGATCCGCCACGCCCTGCTTGGGGTCGCCCTTGAACCCGCCCTTGAGCAGGATCCAGCGATAGATGTCCAGCGCCTTCTGCAGCATCACGCCGTCGTAGTTCTCGGCGCCCGGATCGTCGGGCGGCGGCTGGGACTCCTCCCAGTACACCTCGGCGAGCTGATGGAAGGCCGCCTTCACGTGGGGGTACTTCTTGCTGTTCGGCCCGTCGATCCAGCCCTTTTCCCGGTAGTGCTTCTTGAGCCACTCGAAGCGCTGGCCGCTCTGGCGCTGGTAAAAGGCGCACAGCGCCACGTAGCGCACGGCGTTTTCCTGCAGGTCCTTTTCCTTGGCGCGCACCAGCAGGTCGTCGAACTCCTCGAGGGCCTTTTGGTAGCGATCGATCTTGAAGTAGGTCCAGGCCCGCTTGTACAGCGCGGAGTTGAACTCCTTGGAGTCGGGGAACTTCTTGGCCACCCGCGTGTAGGCGCTGATGGCGTAGTAGTTGTGCAGCCGCAGCTTGCGCAGCTTCTTTTCGTTGAGCATCTCGTTCCAGCGGTTGCGGAACACCTCCTCGCGGGCCGGCCCGCGATAGCGCGCGTACTGCTTGCTGATCATCTCCTTTTCGTCGGCGCCGATCTCCACCGCCGGATCGGCGTCGAAGTGCTCCTCCCCGATGAGAAACCACGACTGGGACAGCAGAAAGCGCCGCTTTTTGAGCTCCTCGCCCTCGAACTGGGAAAGGGGCACCGCCGGGCGGCAGCCCTGGTAGGGATCGAAGCCTTCGAATGGATTGTCCACGTCCGGGGCGTTGGCCGGCTCGGTGAGCTTGATGCTGTAGCCCGCCGGGGCCGGCGGCGCCTTGGGGGTCTTCAGCGGGTTGAAGCGGTTGGAGCACACCAGGCCCAAAAACGCCTGCCGCGCCTTGGCATGATAGTAGCGGGCCAGCCCGCGCAGCTTGCGGTCGTCGGAGGCCTCCACCTCCTGGGCGGCCAGGCGCATCACGTAGCCCAGCACGTAGATCACCATGTCGCGGTTCTTGTATTTGGGAAACCGCGTGAGGATCTCCCGGTAGTACTCCAAAGCGGCGTCGTAGTCCTTCACCGGCTTGGTGGGCATGGGGAGCTGACGCTTGGCCAGCCGCGACAGCCGCTCGATCTCCATCAGACGCTTTTGGTACTTCTTGTCGGCGTAGCGGAAGTCCACCTGCGCCTTTTCGTAGTACAGCTCCGCCAGGCGCATGAGCACGTCCGGGGTCCACACCTTGTCGTTGGGGTAGCGCTTGACGAAGGCCTCGTACTCCTTGATGGCCTCCAAGCGGCGGGACTGAGCGCTGCGCGAAGCCTCCTCGAGGTTCTTACGGTACTTGCGCTCCACGAGGTGCTTTTCGTTGAGGTAGGCGCGCTCGATGAGGTGATCCACGGTGTTATTGAAGATCTCCACGCCGCGCCGATAAAGCCGCTGGTCCTGCTTCAGGTCGCGCAGCAGGGCCTTTTCCCGGGCCGAGTAGGGCGTGACCTCCTGGTAGGGCGCCACCTCGGAGCGCGCGGAGCGCCCCCGGGCCTCGGGCGCCAGCTCCACCAGCACGAAGAGGGCCAGCAGGCTCGGAATCCACCACCTCATTTCATCCCCCTGGGCTCGCGGTACTTGCGCTTGAGCGCCTCCATGGCGCGCATGAACAGGCTCTCACGCTTTTCGTAGCGCCCCTTGGCGAGGTTCTTGATGGCCCACACCACATCGAGCACCCCCACGTCGGCCTTCACCAGCACCGACTGCACGCGCTGGGAGACCTTGCGGAAATTCTGCAACGCCACGCCGCCCACCACCTCCTGGCTGGACGGGGCGAACAGCTTCACCTGCTGGCGGTAGCCCGAGAGCTTGGCCTTCTCCTCGGCCAGCACTCGCAGCACCTCGGCCCGCTTGGCGGCCAGGTAGCCGTCGATGCGTTGGTTGACCCCCTTGAGGTTTTGCTGCGCCTTGCCGATGCGCCCCAGCAGGGCGTCGATGCGGGCCTTGCGGCGGGCCTTGTCCGGGGTCAGCCGCTGCGCCGCCGCCGCGGTGATCTGCTGCTCGCGCTGGAGCACGGCGCGGTACTGCTTGCGCAGCCGCTTTTCGTAGACCATCACCGCATCGCCGATACCGATGTTGTTCTTGCCGTCGGCCAGGTCCTCGCGCAACCCCTGCACCAGCCCCTTGAGCACTCGGATCTGCTTGCGCACCGCCGCGAGGTTCTTCTTCATCACGGCCTTGGGCACCCGCTGGCGCTCGATGGTGCGGAAATAGTAGCTCTCGATGGCCTTGAGCATGTTCTCGAGGTTCTTGACCTCGAGCTGCACGGTGAGGGCGTCGGAGTCGATCTGGTCGAACAGCTCCCGGATCTTCTTGAGCCGCGTGTTGTAAGCGTCCGAGGACTTGGGCAGCTTCTCCAACCGCGCGGCCAGCTCCTTGCGGCGCTTGCGCAGCCGGTCGAGCCGGGCCCGGTCCTCGGCGCTCATCAGGCTCCGCACCAGATCCCGCAGGTGCGCCGCCAGGGCGGTGCGCAGCCGCAGAAGCTGGGTCTCGAAGTCGGCGGCCCGGGCCCGCGCCGCCGCCAGGGCGGGGAACCGCGAGATCTGGGAGCCCAGCCGCAGCTTCCGCTCGATGGCCCGGATGAGCTTGTGGGACTGCTCGATCATGGCCTGAACGGACTTCATGTCGTCGAGCACCATCATGGCCCGTTTGAGCTCGGGCTGCTTACGCAGCCAGCGCAGCGCCAGCTTGGGCAGCCGGATCTCGATGTCGAACTTGTCCAGGTTGTCGCTGGTGAGCTGGTTGAAGATGACCTTCGGCTCGATGCCCGAGTCCTGCAGCCCGCGCAGCTTGCGCACCACCGGGCGCAGGGAGTTGGCCGCCTTGCGGAAGATGGCCTTGGCTCCGCCGAAGTCCTTGGTCTGGATCTTCAGGTTGCCCAGCAGCACGCGCGCCTCGTCGGCCCGGCCGTACTTGGGGTTGGCCACGTTGAGCATCTCCAGGGCCTGCACCGCGCGGTCGTAGCGCTTGGCCTTGAGGTACGCCCAGGCGCGCTCGTACAGCGCGTCGTCGAAGTACGCCGACTTGCGGGGAACGGCGTTGTACAGCTCGATGGCCCGCTCCACGTCGGGCTCCTTACCCCGAACGTAGGCCAGGCGCGCCGCCGCCATGATGATCAGCTGCAGCACCTTGCGCTCGGTGGCGTTCTCGAGCTTCAGCCGGTTGAAGATCACCGCGTCGATGAGCTGCTTGTAGGTGGCCTGGGCGGCGTTGAGCCGGCCCGCCTTGATGTGGCAGACGCCGATGAAGTACACCGCCTGCAGGTGGTAGGGGTGGGAGCGGCCGAGGCCGCTGAACACCTTGAGGGCTTCAGCGACCCGCTCCCGGAAAAACAGATACTTGCCCCGCACGTAGTCCACGGAGTCCTCCCGGCGGCCCGGGGGGATGGACTCGATCTTGCGCAGCAGCGCCTCCACCTGTCGGAACCGCTCGGCATCGGCCGTCTTGGGCTGGCCGAGCACCGCCGCGCGCCGCATCTCCAGCTCCAGCAGACGCTGCAGGGCGAGCTGGTAGTAGGGGTTGGAGCGCCCGGACTGGACCACCTTCTGGAAGTTCTTGCGCGCCACCACGAACTCGCGCTGCTGGAACATGGAGTCGGCCAAGAAGAAGGCGGCCTCGTCGGCCTCGGAGGTGCCGGGGAACCGGCTCACGATGTCCATCAGCACGATGGCCGCCCGCGAGTAGTCCTTCATGCGGTACAGCACCATGCCGTCGATGAGCCGCTTGCCCCGCTCCCGCTTGGTCATCGTCTGCTTGGGGGGCTTGATGGTGGTCAGGTAGTACGAGAGCTGACCCTCGATGTTTTTCAGCTCGCGGTCGACCTTGTTCAGGGATCGCCGCGCCCGCGCTGCCGCCGGCCAGGCCAGCGTCACCGCGAGGGCCAGCACCGCAATGGCGTGCCGTGGCTGTTTCATGGGCTGGTCTTGGCCGGGGCCGGCCGCGCGGCGCGGCCCTTGGAATCCCGCTTCATGGTGAGGGTGGAGACTTTCTTCTCGTAGCGGATGCTCAAGCGCTGCTTGAGCGGCGTGAAGGCCGATCCGCGCTCGAAGGGCACCACGCGGATGGTGGTGCCGGTCCCGGGAGTGATCTTGAACCGGTAGCTCGAGCGGATGCGGTACTTGTAGCCCTTGAGGTACGAAAAGACCCCGAATCCATGGCCGCGGAAGACGAACTCCACGGTGAGGATGTGCACGCCGTCCATGGCCGGGCCCGCGTAGATCTTGGTCACACCCTTTTTGGACGCCTTGCCCGAGAGGTCGGACTTGGCCTCGATCTGCTTGTTGTCGAGCAGGAACCGGTAGGCCACCAGGCGAAAGGAGCTGCCCATGCGGTTGTCTTGCACGATGACCAGCTCCGCCCCCGCGGTGGTCTCCCCGAGCACCGACTCCTTGAGCAGGTTGAGCCGGATCTTGGTCTGGGACACCAGCTCCTTGAGGGTGGAGACCCGCTCGGCGAGCTGGCGCAGCTTCACCGTGTAGGCCTGCTGCGCCTTGGGGGCCGACGGGTCCCCCGCGGCGGGGCCTCCGGCCGCGGCCTCGTCATCTACCGAAGGATCGGGCTTCGGCACCCCCGCACCGGGCACCGCGGCGCCCGCGGTGCCGCCGGGGCGAGCCGCCGGCTGATCCCCGGCCGTGGGGGCGGGTTTGTCCCCTGCCTCCCGGTCCGCCGGGGCAGGGGCGTCGCCCGCAGGCGCGGCGCCCGCAGGCGCGGCGCCGCTGCGAAACGGCCCCGCTCCCACGAGCCAGGCCATACAGAGAACTCCCGAAATGAAAACTGCAAAACGTCTATGCATGATGATCTTCCCCCAGCACAGGATCGCCCGACGACGGCCACCGTCTATTCGGGCTATATTGGCACAGCCAAGCCCGATCAGGGTTATCAGAGTCGTTTCATGGTGTCAACGCAACCCGAGGAGTATAACGTAGTCGGCGTCCAGGACGAGGTTTTTTTTCGGCCTGGCACGCCTCGAGCTCCCGACGAGCCGTAGAGTCGTCGGCTCCCGCCTCCCGGTATCGCCGACCCTACGGCTCGTCGGCTCCCGCGTCCCCGTGACGCCGACCCAGCGGCGCGTCGGTTCCCGCGTCCCCGTCCGGGTCGACCTCCGGGTCCGTCGGCTGCGCCCCATCCGTCGGCTGCGCCCCATCCGTCGGCTGCGCCCCATCCGTCGGCTGCGCCCCATCCGTCGGCGACGCCGCATCGGGGGAATCGCTTTCGGACGGCGACGACCGGGATGGAGCGCGCTGCAGGGCCGCCCAGAGCGCCTCGAGCAGCGCGGGGACGCCCTCCCCCGTGGCGCCCGACACCGGATGCACGGGAATTCCCCCGTCCAAAAACTCGGCCTCGATTTCGGGGAGCTGCTCCGCAACATCCGGGAGATCGATCTTGTTGATCGCCACCAGGCGGGGCCGCTCGGCGAGCTGCGGGCTGTGCAGCCTCAGCTCCCGGTTCAGCGTCTCGTAGGCCTCCCAGGCCGATCCCTGGGTGGGGTCGATGGGGTCGAGCAGGTGCAGCAGCACGCGCGTACGAGCCAGGTGTCGCAAAAACCGGTGCCCTAGCCCCGCACCCTGCGCCGCCCCTTCCACCAAACCTGGCAAATCAGCGACGACGAAGCTGCGAAGATCCGACAGGCCACAAACTCCCAGTGACGGGACCAGCGTGGTGAACGGATAGGAGGCCACCTTGGGCCGCGCCCGGGAAACCTTTCGGATAAAAGTAGATTTTCCAGCATTGGGCAACCCGAGCAGCCCCACGTCCGCCATCAGCCGCAGCTCTAGGCGCAGCTCGCGCTGCTCCCCGGCTCCACCGGGCTCGGCCTGCCGGGGAGCGCGGTGGGTGGGGCTGGCAAACCGCAGGTTGCCCCGCCCCCCCCGGCCCCCGCGAGCCACCACGCAGCGCTGGCCCGCGCGTGTCAGATCGGCCAGCACGCGCTGCTGCTCGGCGTCGATGACCACGGTCCCCACGGGCACGGCCACCACGCGATCCTCCCCGCGCGCCCCGCACATCTGCTTGGGTCCTCCGGACCGCCCCCCCCGCGCTCGCACGATCCGGGCCGGGCGCAGATCCAGCAGCGTGCGCAGCCGCTCGTCGGCTTCGAGCACCACCGCACCGCCGTCGCCCCCGTCCCCGCCGGCGGGACCGCCGCGCGGCTCGAACTTCTCCCGGCGGAAGGCCACGCACCCGTCGCCGCCGCGACCCGCCTCCACGCGGATCGACACCTCGTCAACAAACCAGCTCATGGGAATCGGGACCGGACCTCGGACTCGAGTCGGAGGCGCGGTCAACGCGCCGGACCCTGGGCCCGGGGCGCTGCAAAGGAAGGTGAAGGAAGGTGGGTGAGAGTTCTGGGCCCTCAGTCTGCCTGCTGCACATGGACGCGCTTGCGGCCACCTTTGGTGGTCTCGAAGTCCACCGTGCCGTCGATCAGGGCAAACAGCGTGTAGTCCTTGCCGACTCCCACGTTGCGACCGGGGTGCATCTTCGTGCCGAGCTGGCGCACCAGGATGTTGCCCGCGCGCACGCGCTCTCCGCCGAACTTCTTGATCCCGCGGCGCTGTCCGACGCTGTCGCGGCCATTTCTGGAGCTGCCTTGTCCTTTTTTGTGTGCCATGGTCTCTGGCCTCCCTGTGGAGCCACCGCGCAGCGCCCGGGCTGCTCGCGCGCGCTTCGCGTAACGCCTTCGATTAGCTCGCGATCTCCACGATCTTCAAGCCGGTGAACGGCTGGCGATGCCCAGCCTTGCGGCGATAGCTCTTGCGCCGTTTCATCTTGAACACGACGATCTTGGGACCGCGTCCCTGCTGAACGATCTCGGCCTTGACCGTCGCCCCCGACACCGTGGGCCGCCCGATCTGCACGTTCTCGTCGTCGTCGACCAGCAGCAGGACCTCCGACAGATCCACCTGCTCGCCCACATCACCCGAGAGCTTCTCCACCTCGATGGTGTCGCCCTGGGCAACGCGATACTGTTTTCCACCCGTTTTCACGACCGCAAACATGACTCTTTACTCCATCTTCGGCCGCACTGGGCCGGCGGCAGAGGCGCTAAATTACCGGTTTTGCGTCCGCTGTCAAGGACGGATTTCGAAACGGGCCCGCCCGGCGCTTCGCTTCGCTTCGATTCGATTCGGGCGACACTCCCATCGCCGATGTTAATCTTTGAACGTGCCCAAGCTTCGCATCAGTGCGGGCGCAACGCCGCCAAAGACGTCTCGAAGGGCTGCTTGGCCACGCCCCGCTCGGTGATGATGGCCTGCACGAGCGACGCCGGTGTGACGTCGAAGGCCGGGTTTTCACAGGGAACCCCGGCGGGGACCCCCCGGATCCCGTCGATGAGGGCCACCTCGTCCGGATCCCGCTGCTCCACGGGGATCTGCTCTCCGTCGACGCAGTCGAAGTCCACCGTGGACAGCGGCGCGGCCACGAAAAACGGGATCTCGTGATAGGCGGCCAGGATCGCCAGCGGATAGGTGCCGATCTTGTTGGCCACATCTCCGTTGGCCGCGATGCGATCCGCCCCCACCACCACGCAGTTGACCGCGCCCCGGGCCATCAGGGATCCTGCGGCCGTGTCGGCGATCACCGTCACGGGCAACCCCTCGTATTGCAGCTCCCAGGCCGTGAGCCGCGCCCCCTGCTGGCGCGGTCGGGTCTCGTCGGCGTAGACCTGCTCGAGCCGACCGGCCTCGGCCGCCGCTCGCACCACCCCGAGGGCCGTCCCGTACCCCCCGGTGGCGATGGCGCCGGCATTGCAGTGCGTCAAAAGCCGCACCCGCGATGGCAACAGCTCGAGCCCGTGTCGCGCCATGCGCTTGCAGGCCTCCACGTCCTCCTCGGCGATGGCGTGAGCCTCCCGCAGGGCCGCCGTGCGGGCCGCCTCCACCCCGTCGGCCAGCCGGCTCTTTAGCACCTGGTGCACGCGATCCACGGCCCACGCCAGGTTCACCGCCGTGGGGCGGGCCGCGTTGAGGGTCGCCGCGTCGGCGGCGAGCTGCCGGGCGAACGCCTCGGGTGAATCGGGGGCCTTGCGGGCGGCGAGCACCAAGCCATAGGCGGCCGCACAGCCGATGGCCGGCGCTCCCCGCACCACCATGTCGCGGATGGCTCCGGTCACCGCCGGGACGTCTTCGCAACGCATCCACGTCTGCTGAAGCGGCAGCCGGCGCTGATCCAGAAGCTGCAGGGCGTCCTCTTCCCACCGGATGGCACGAAGACGATCATAGGGAGTCATCGGATATCCTCTCTCGAACGGTCAGGCTGGGAACCTCTGAGTCATGGCCGCCAGGTACGCCTCGGTCAAGGCCGCCGCGCTCTGCTCGTCTCGATTCTCCAGGGCTTCGATGACCTGCCGATGGTGCTCGAGCGTATCGTGCGGCTCGGGCATGAGCCGGGTGAACAGCTCCGGCTGGCGGGTCACCGCCGCCCCCACCGAGTTGACCAGCAGCCGCACCACCTGATTGTGGCAGGCCCGGCCCAGCCCGGCGAAATGACGCATGTCGTGATCGAGCTGATCGCGGGGGGTGAGGCTGCGAGCGCAGGCCTCGCGGTGCATCTGCTGCAAAGCGGCCAAGTCCTCGGGCTGGCACCGGCGGGTGGCCAGCCGCGCCACCTCCCGGCCGAGCACCTCCCGCACCTCCAGCAGATCACGCATCAGCTCCGGGCTCTCGTCGAGCACCACGGGCAGCAGGTGTTGCAGAAGCTCCACCCCTGCCGTGCTCATGAAGTCGAGCACCCGGGTGCCGTCCCCCTGGCGAGTCCGCACCAGCCCCATGTGCTCCAGCTTCTTGATGGCCTCGCGCAGCGAGGCGCGGTTGACCCCCAGCCGCGAGGCCAGGGATCGCTCCGAGGGCAGCCGATCCCCGGGACGCAGCGATCGATCCAGAATGGATCGCAAAAGCTGACGCGCGATCTGCTCCGCCACGCGGGTGCGCTCGAATCCACTCAGCATGAGCCCGTTCATACCAGATCCCCCCCCCGTTGGCACCCTTCCCCGGTAACGAGCCATTTGCGCTGTGACCTCCGCCCGGCGCCCCGCCGGCCCCC
>CAYFWA010000116.1:0-12130 GCA_964346625.1 uncultured Myxococcales bacterium | reverse complement strand
GGGGCGTCGGGGGCGTCGGGGGCACCGTCGGTCCGCTGCGCCGCTGGGAACGGGCCGTGCTGAGGCGGGCCCGACGGGCGTCGCGCGCCACCCACGGGCGGCTCGTGTGCCTGCAGACCTTCGACGACGCGCTGGAGCTATGGGACACCGGGCGCGACGCTCTCCTCGAAAGGCGCCCGCGACCCGCGGTGGCACAGGTGCTCGCCCTCGACGCCGCCTGCGTCGTGCGCGCCGGTCCCCAGGTGAGCTGGGTCCGCGCCCCGCCACCGTCGGCCCCGAAGCGGGGGGATCGCGCATCGAGCTCCGCCCACCGCCGACTTGGGGCGGAGCCTCCGCCTCCCGCGCCCCTGTCCGCGCGATCCCTGTCCTCGGCGGCCGTGGCCGTGGGTCGGGCCGGCGACGGGCTGCTGGTGGCCACCGCCGACACGGTGTCCGCCTACACCGCCGGGGGCCGGGTCAAGGGCCATCTACCGGTGGGACCCGGCATCAATGAAGAGTCAACACTGAGCCGGCGCGGCCGTTCTGACTCGAGTTTCGCCCTTGGCGTCTGCTGCGAACGGCTTAAATCGCGCCTGGCTGCGTTGCTCCGGCGATTTCTGTCTCGACGTACCGCAAGTACGCCTTCGACAAAAATCTTGTCGCGCCTTGCCAGGCACGATTTCTGCTCGTTCTCGCGACGAAAGAAGGGCGAAACTCGAGTCTGACCGAAACCACCGGCTTCCTACTTTGCCCCCTCGCCGGAGCGCCCGCCCCGGATCTATAATGGACCCTCGAAAACCAACGGGAGACGGACCATGAAAACGAAAGTCAGCCGCCACGTCGGTTCGCTGCTGCTGGTCGGGGGGGCCTGCGCCCTCGCCGCCTGCGGCCCCACCGGCCCGGACGAGGACGTCAACGAAAACGCCAACGGCAACTGGAATCAAAACCAGAACCAGTGGCCTCCCGGCGACGGAGGCGTAAACCACAACTCCGACGGCGCGGTGGGGCCGGCCTGCGCCGAGCACGCCAAGTACGTCTACGTGGTGGACGACGAGGACACGCTCTACCGGTTCGACCCCCAGATCCAGGACGTGTCGGCCTTCACCACGGTGGGCACCATGTCCTGCGGCAGCGGCCAGCCCAACTCCATGTCCGTCGGCCGGGATGGCTACGCCTACGTGCTGTTCGGCGACTACGACCCCTTTTCCGGCACCTGGACGTGCGACGGGGTCTACAAGGTGGACATCCAGACCGCCGAGTGCCTCGGCAAGACGCCGTTTTCCTGCGGCAGCGGGGGCTTCGAAAAATTCGGCATGGGCTTCGCCACCCTGGGCCCCAACACCACCGAGGACCAGCTCTACATCGGCAACTCCGACAGCGCCGAGCTGGGCACCCTGGACGTGGCCACCGGCGCCGTGCAGCTCATCGGCAACCTGCCCAACCAGGGCGGGGAGTTCACGGGCAACGCCAACGGCGAGCTCTGGGGCTTTTTCCCCTACGAGGATCCACCGGCGGTGCTGTATCTGGACAAGAGCAACGCCAGCGTGAACCAGCGCGTGGAGCTCGATACCCTTCCCCCCATCGGCGCCTACAGCTCCGCCGCCTGGGCCTTCGCCTTCTGGGGCGGGGACTTCTTCGTGTTCTACCAGGTGGATCCCCCCGACAGCTCCACCAACGTCTACAAGCTGGCGCCCGAGGGCCAGTTCGGCCTCTACATCGCCGACACCGGCCTGCGGGTGGTGGGCGCGGGGGTGTCCACCTGCGCCCCGGTGATCGTGGAGTAGCCGCCGTAGGGTATCGCCTGGAGGCGACAGAGCAGGCGGTTGCGGTTGCGCTCGCGCCCCATCCCCAATTCCCCGATGTCCCCGATTGAAGCCTTGACTCCTGGCTCTCCCAATTCATAATCTTCGACATGACTGTCGCCATTTATCATGATATTTGACATGACTGTCGCCGTTTATCATGATATTCGACATGACTGTCGCCGTTTATCATATTACGGGGATGCGCCGGGGGGACCGCCACATGCAAGAAAATCGATACATTACAAGGTTCTTGAACCTGCGACCCCGCCTCGAGAGCCGCTCCCACTTCCTGTTCGGACCGAGGCAAACCGGGAAGTCCACGCTGATCCGGCACGCGCTGCCGGATGCGCCGGTGTACAACCTGCTCGACAGCCGGGTCTACCAGGAGCTGAGCCGGCGGCCTTCGCAGCTTCGTGAGGAGCTCCCGCCAGGGCAATCGCTGGTCGTCATCGACGAGATCCAGAAGCTCCCGCGGCTTCTCGATGAGGTCCACTTGATGATGGAAGAGCACGGGGTGCGCTTCCTGTTGACCGGTTCCAGCGCCCGCAAGCTGCGACGCGGGGGCGTCAACCTGCTGGGCGGTCGGGCGCGGTCCCTGTCGTTGCATCCGTTCGTCTCCCGAGAGCTCGACTCCTTCGACCTTTTGCACGCCCTGAGCTTCGGTTTGCTGCCGCCAATCCACCTGTCCGACCAACCGCGGGCCGACCTGTCGGCCTACGTGGGGACCTATCTCCGCGAGGAGGTGGCTGCGGAGGGCCTCACGCGGAACCTCGGCGCATTCGGCCGCTTTTTGGAGGTCGCCGCGCTTTGCAACGGCACCCTGCTCAACCACTCCCGGATCGCCAGCGACGCACAGGTCGCGCGATCCACGGTTCGGGAGTACTTTCAGATCCTCGAAGACACGCTCATCGCGCGCACGCTACCCGCGTGGAAGGCCTCGGTGAAGCGCAAGCCCATCCGGCGCTCGAAGCTCTACTTCTTCGACGTCGGCGTGGTGAACCAACTCCAGAATCAGGGTCGGATCCGTCCGCGCTCCCCGGGCTTTGGCCAAGCCTTCGAAACCTACCTGTTCCACGAGCTCTCGTCCTACCTGGATTACCGCGGCGACGGCTCGCTGGCCTTCTGGCGCTCGACCTCGGGGTTCGAGGTCGACTTCATCCTGAACGACGAGGTCGCCATCGAGATCAAGGGCAAGGAGACCATCGGAAAGCGGGATTTGAAGGGCTTGAAGGCCCTGCAAGAAGAGCGAAGGATGAGACGCTATCTGGTGGTGAGCCTCGTGGAGCGGCCCCGAGAGCAAGACGGCTGTCAGGTGCTGCCCTGGCGCAGCTTCCTGCAGAGGCTATGGGAAGGCGCGTACGTATGAGTATTTAACCGACGAGCGACGCAGACAGAATTGATGGATCGGTGGCCGAATGCCGAAGTCATTCTTGCGCGAGCCCTTACCCCCCTGAACGTGTACGTCAGCGCATCTCGTGGATCTCCGCCGCCACCTCGTAGGTGTCGGGGTCGCCGGCGCGGAGCTCGCAGCGGACCACCGTGACCCGGGCCGACAGCGGATCCGTGATGGGCAGGGGGGGCTCGGCGAGCACGTCCAGGCGGGTACCGGGCACGAGCTCCTCGGTGGTCTCGAACCGCAGCCCCGCCCCGGACAGCGACTCGGCGAAGGCCTCGTGGGGCTCGTGCTCCGGGCTCGCGCCCACCCGGCGGTAGCACATGGGGCAGGCGAACCGCATCCGCGGCAGCCGACGCCGATCCGGGGCCGCCGGGGCGCCAAAATCAGCCAACAGTAGGTTTTCTTTCGCTTTCTCCTGCATACACCAGGCTCCTCCGAGCGGCGATCCGCGGTCGCCTCCCGCTTGTTTTCGCCTTCGAATGTAGGACAAGCGGCTCAGGTGGGCCAAAAATCGGCAAGAAGCCGCCAGTCGGGGGATGGAGTGGGTTACAACCCCAGCCGGGGCAGCGCGGCGCAAAGGGCCGCGGTGGCGGGGCCGTCGGGCAGCTCGAAAAAGGGGCGGGCCTCGGCGTCGAAGCGCTGGACCTGGGGATCGTCCGGGATGAGCCCGGCGATGGGCAGGGGGGCGCGGGCGGCCAGGTCGTCGCGCGACGCGTCGGCGGGCACGCGGTTGACCAACAGCACCGCCTCCCGGGCGAGGCCCAGGCGCGCGGAGACCTGGTGGGCGGCCTTTGCCACGCGCAGGGCCTTGACCGACGGATCGGCCACCAGCACCAGGTGCGAGGCGCTGCCCAGCACGTCGCGGTTGATCTGCTCGAGGCCGGCCTCGGCGTCGATGAGGGTCACCTGGAAGTCGGCGGAGAGCTGCTCCACGGCGTGCTTGAGCACCCGGTTCACCGCGCAGTAGCAGCCCTCGTCCTCGGGGCGGCCCAGGGCGAGGAACGCCAGGTGGTCACGCTCGGCCAGGGCCGACAGCAGCCGGTAGTCCACCCCGGCGGCCAGGTCCGTGCGCCGGGAGGTCTCCTTGCGGCGCAGCTCCTCGAGGGCCGCGAGCCGCACGTCCTCCAGGGTCCGCTCGGGCGTGATCCCCAGGGCCACCTCCAGGCCACCGGCGTGATCCGCGTCCACCAGCAGCGCGCGGGTCCCGGCCCGGGCGAGGTGGCGGGCGATGAGCGCCGACACAGTGGTCTTGCCCACGCCGCCCTTGCCGCAGACCACCAGGCGGTGCGGGCTCGCCGCGGGCGGCGGCTTCGCCGACGGCGGCGCGGGTGGCGCCGACGGCGGTGCGGACGGCGCCGACGGCGGCGCGCCGGAGCCGGATCCGGGAAGGGACGGGTCTTTAGGGCTCATGGATCGCTCGTCAATCGGGTGGGGCCCTCATCGACCGTGTGGGCCCCACCCTCATCAATCGTGCGCGTGCTCTCGCTCGTCGCACACGTCAGCGTAGTCGCACTCGTCGCACTCGGCGAGGTGCTCCTCGTGGCGCTTGACCAGGGCCGCCACCCGGCGCTGCACCGCCTCGGCTACCGGCGTAAGCTCCGCCAACGCGGCGGGGCCCGCGGTGACCAGCAGCACGTCCACCCCCGCGACGCCCTCCACCGGGGCGAGGGCCTCCACCACCGCGGCGCCCAGGTGCGCGAGGGAGACGCCGCGGGCCACCGCCTCGCGGTGCAGGCGCAGCCACAGGTGCTGCTGGCTGGGCACCGAGCGCAGGGTGATCCCGTCGAGGGCGAGGGAGTACAGGGCGTCCTGCAGATCCAGGTAGCGCTCGTACTCGACCCGGCCCGGCGAAACGTCGGAATCGGGATCGGGATCGGGATCGGAATCGGAATCGGAATCGGAATCGGGATCGGAGTCGGAATCGGGATCGGAATCGGAATCGGAATCGGAATCGGGATCGGAATCGGGATCGGGGGTCGGCTCGGGCTCCGCGACCCGCACGTGGATCACCAGGCCCAGGCCGACCTCGTTGTGGCCCTGCGCCACCAGCGCGTCGATGTCCGGGCCGCGCCAGGCCACGCGGTGCCCGGCGCCGCGGGCGGCGCTCCAGAGTAGAAACGCGCGCGAGCCCGCGGCCGGGGTGCCCAGGTCCAGCGCGGCGTCCGCCGCCAACACGAGCCGCCGGCCCCGGGGCCAGCGGGGCCAGCCGTCCCCGCTGGCGGGCAACGCGAGCTCCTGCAGCTCGCCCTGGCGGCGCCAGCGCTCGCGCAGCCGCGCGAGCTCGGCCGCCTGCGCGGCGAAGCGGGGCGCGGCGGGGCTCACGGGCCGGGCTCCGGTGCGTCACCCTCCCCGACCGGGCCGTACCTCTCGCCCGGCCCGTCCTCGGCCTCCGCGGGCAGGCCCGCGTCCGGCCCGTCCTCGGCCTCCGCGGGCAGGCCCGCGCCCGGCCCGTCCTCGGCCTCCTCGAGCAGGGCCGCGCCCAGGGCGGCGGCGAGCTGGGGGGGCTCGGGGAAGGCCACGAAGGGGCGGTCCAGGCGCGCGCGCACCACCCGGCGCACCGATTCGAAGCGGGCCACACCGCCGGTGAGGGTGAAGGGCGTGTCGTCGGCGTAGCGGCGGGCCTGGGCGGCCACGATGCGGCCGATGGCGCCGCAGATCCCGGCCAGGATGTCCGGCACGGCCACGCCGTCGTTGATGTGGGAGATGGCCTCGCTCTCGGCGAACACCACGCACTGGCTGGAGACCTCCCGTGGCGCGGTGGCCGCCGTGGCCAGGCGATCCAGCTCGTCGAGGGGCTCGCCGAGCCGCTGGGACATCATCTCCAAAAACCGCCCCGTGCCCGCGGCGCACTTGTCGTTGCGCGAAAAGCGCTCCACCTCGCCCTCGGCGTCCACGGCCACCGCCGCGATGGACTGCCCCCCGAGCTGCAGGACCAGCCGCGCCTCGGGGCAGTAGAACGACACCGCCGCCCCCACGCAGGTGACCTCGTCCTCCACGAAGTCGGCGCCGGGCACCTGCGCGGCGCTGTGGCCCGTGGCGCCCACGTAGGCCACCTGGTGGCGCCCCACGCCCGCATCGGCGAGCAGGGCCGCCTGGGCGGGGGGCAGCTCCTCGGCCACCCGGCCCGTGGTGCGGAGCACCCGGTGGGCGAGCAGCCGATCCTCGTCGAGGCACACCAGCTTGGTGAACAGGGCCCCCACGTCGCAGCCGATGCTGATCATGGCCGTCCTCCCGTCGCTGCGCCCCCGCCCCGACCCGGATCGGGGGCCGGATCGCGGTCCCCGTCGCGGGCCAGGCAGGCGGCGCCGTAGGCTCCCACGAGCTGGGGGTCGAAGCCCAGCTCCACCATGCGCAGCCCCAGCCGCCGCTCCAGCTCCCGGCGCACGGCGTGGTTCTTGGCCACGCCGCCGGTGAGGGTGACGGCGGGCCGCGGGGAGATCCGCCGGGCCAGGGCGGCCACGCGCTCGGCCATGGCCTCGGCCACGCCGGCGGCGATGTCCGCCCGGCTGCGGCCCTGCTGCCGGAAGTGGATCACCTCCGTCTCCACGAAGATGGAGCAGCGGCTGCTCATGCGCACTGGGCGGCGGGCGCCAAAGGCGAGCCGCCCCAGGTCTGCGAGCTCCACCTCCAGGGTGCGGCTCATCAGCTCCAGAAAGTGGCCGGTGCCCGCGGCGCACTTGTCGTTCATGGCGAAGTCCTCGAGCTCGCCCGCCGGCCCCACGCGGATGGCCTTGGCGTCCTGACCGCCGATGTCGATCACCGTGCGCAGCCCCGGCGCCAGGCACCAGGCGCCGTAGCCGTGACACGAGATCTCGCTCACGTTGCGCTGGGCGAGGCCGGCGGCCTGGATCGCCTCGCGGCCGTAGCCCGTGCTCACGGTGCGCACGAGCTGGGAGCGCCGCAGGCCGCTGTCGCGCTCGAGCCGCGTCAGGATCTCCCGGGCGGACTGAAGCGGATTGGCCCGGGCCGCGATGCGGGCGCTGGCCCGGAGATCAACGCCAGCACCGGCGCGAGCGCCCGGGGCGCCCTCGAGGATCACGCCCTCGGCGGTGAGCGACCCCACGTCGATGCCTGCGTAGAACGGGCTCTGCGTCGCCATCACGAGGCCGCCCCTCCTCGAGTTCCCCGGGAGGCCGGCGGGGCCGCGGGGGCGGCGCCGCCGTGTCCTGTGCTCTGGCTCTGGCTCTGGCCGCTGCGGGGTTGGCTCCGGCGCCGGGAGCGGCGCACCCGGCGCCGGGGCCGCTTCTTTTTGAGGACCACGTTGTGGATGAACTCCTCCATCTCCTGCTGGATCACCGTGATGGGGGTGGTGGTCTTCATCCAGGAGTCGCCGTGGAGCACCAGCAGCGGCACCCCGGCCCGCGCCAGCAGCTCCTCGCCGAGGATGGAGACCACCGACCAGGTCTGCTTGCAGGCGTCGTGGCCGCAGTGGATGGCGCAGTCCGCGCCCAGCTCCCGGGAGGCGTAGACGATGTCCGACACCCAGGCCGCCGACATGGAGCTGCGCCCCATCTGGCGGTTCATGGGGTACTCCCAGGCCGCGGTGACCAGGCCCTCCACCATGGAGTCACGGTCCGTGTCGTCGATGGGCTGGGGCGCGTAGAAGCTGAGCACGTCCGCCAGGAAGCTGTAGCCCCGCTTTTCCATCCACTCGTGCAGCCCGGGCAGATCGAAGTAGAAGCTGGTGTAGGCCCACATCACCCGGGCCCGCTCCTCGGGCGCCGGGTAGCTCCCGGCCTCGTGGCGCGCGCGGGCCGTGGCCACCATGGCCTCGAGCAGCCGGATGGCCTCCGGGGTGGACCAGGCGCAAAAGCGCAGCGAGGCCAGAAACAGGTTGAACACGTTGGGCGCGGGGCAGGGCCGCTGCTTGCGCAGCTCGAACAGATCCCAGAAAAGCTCGGTGCAGCGGTTGGCCCCCTGCACCACCTCCCGCAGACGCTCGTCGCGCAGCGTCTCCCCGGTGAGCGCCTCGAGCTGCCCGATGAGGCGGTGGAAGTACCGGGTGTACAGCGCCCGCCCCTCGGGGGTGTCGTCCACCGGGAGCTCGAAGACGAGCTGCGGGATGTCGGCCCAGTGGCTCAAAAGCTCGTGCACCTTGGAGTTGGCGTCGCAGGCGCCCGGCGCGGCCGAGATGATGGCGTCCGGCGCGAAGTCCAGCCCCGAGAGCACCGAGGCCACCTCGATGGAGTTGGCCGAGCAGATGTGATCGGGCAGCCCCAGGCTCTGCAGGTAGTCCCAGTAGCGCTCCCCACCGCCGGGCAGGGCCACCGAGGCCACGGTGGTGAGCACCTCGGTGGTGAGGGGCACCACCGAGTCGAAGGCGTACAGCAGATCCGGGGGGAAGTTGAAGGGCACCAGGATGACCTTCTTGCCCTCGGCCTTGGCCTCCTTGGCCCGAAACATCCAGGTCTTGAGCATGTCCAGGAACGCCAGCCCCGGCTCCCGGACGTCCGGGGCGATGAGCGCCCCCAGGTTGGCGGCCACGTCCGGGGGCAGCAGGCTCAGCAGGCCCTCCACCTCCGCGTCGCTGGGGGTCCCGCGGAGCCGGTCGATGAGCCCGAACAGCTCGAGGCCCCGGTTCATGATGCCGTCGCGCACGTCCACGGTCATGCGGCACCTCCCATGGGCTCCAGGGGCTGCTGGCCGCCGAGCTGCTCCAAAAACGCCTGGACGCGGGTGCGCAGGCGCCCCTGGTCGGCCTGGCTGCCGTAGTCCTTCTCCAGCGACAGCACGGGCAGGCCGTCCTCGCGCAGCCGCCGCGCCAGCATGGCGTTGTCGAAGCCGTGCAAGTCGCAAAACTTGTTGTTCACCAGGATCACCCCCTGCGCGTCGGACCGCGACATGGCCTCCCTCAGAAAGTCGTAGCGATCGCCGAAGGCGTCGTACATCCGCGGGCAGCGCGAGCCGAGCAGGTAGCGCTCCGCCAGGGCCCGCACCGGATCCGCGGGCTCCTGCCGGCCCGCGGGCTCCTGGGCGAGGGCGTGAAACACCCCGCGCTGCGGCAAGAAAGCCCGGGTGCCGAAACACAGCGTGTCGCTGACCACCAGGGCGCCGAGATCCTCCATGGCCGCGAGCAGCCCGGGCTCGTCGCTGGCCGCCCCGCCGATCAGCAGCCGGGCCCGGCCCGGCTCCACCGCGCGCTCGGCGAGCTGCGAAAGCAGCCGGTCGAGCAGCGCCTCGTAGCCCGCCGCCCCGATGGCCCCCTGGGCCAGGGCGACCTGCAGCGCCTCGCTCCCGGTCAGGGCCGGCGCGGGCTGCTCGCGGTACCGCAGCACCTCGGCGAGCCGGTCGCGGATGCGCTGCTGGCGGGCCATGGCCTCGCGCAGCGCGTCGTCCTCGATGCGCGTCCCGAGGGCGTCCTCGAGCGCCTCGCGCAGCCGCCACAGCTCCAGCGTGAAGTGGTCCAGGCTCTCCGGGGTGATCACGTGGGGCGCCTTGAGGTAGTGAAAAAACGGCAGCGCGCCCGCGTACTGCCAGTTCTCGAACATGCCCCGGAGCTGATCGCAGCCGTTGGTCTCGATGAGGCCGTGCAGAAAGTCGTAGGTCCCGTCGAGACCGAGCTGCAGGCAGGCGCGGCAGAAGCGGCAGTTGAACCGAGAGAGCCGGGCGTCGGCCCGGTCGGTCTGGGGGTTGCCCAGGGCCCGCAGGCGGAAGGGCAGCGCCCCGGCGGCCTCGATGAGCTCCACCGGGGTGAAGGTGCAGGCGTAGCCCACCACCGGGCGCCCCTGCCGCCGAAAGGCCTGCACCGGCTCGTTTTCCACCCGAGCGTTGAGGGCGCGGATCTCGTCCAGGGCGGATCCGGACACGGTTGCGGTTTCGGTCTCGGTCTCGGTTGCGGTTTCGGTTGCGGTTTCGGTCTCGGTCACCGTCACGAATTCACCTCCGGGTCGTCGTCGCTCGGGCGGCGGCGCGCTGCGGTCCGCGCGCTGGGCCGGGCCCGGCCCAACAGGGCCGGGGGCCACACGCTGCGACCCGCCAGGCGGGCGGCGTGACGCCAGGCGCGCCCGAGCTCGTCGCGCTCCACCGCCCCCAGGGCGCGGCGCAGCCAGCTCTCGCGCGCCGGGCCGCTTTGCTCCAGGGCGTCGCTCAGCCGGCGCAGCCACCGCGTGAGCTGCTGGCCCACCAGCTCGGGCTCGGCCAACACCCGCCGCCAGCCCTCGGCCACCACGGTGCGGGCGAGCTCGGCCGCCCCGCGATAGAGCAGCGCCCGCGCCGGGGGGTACTCGAGCAGCCCCTGCAGCCCGGCCGCCCAGCCCGGCGGGTCGCCCTCGGGCCACAGCGCCTCGGCCAGCTCCGCGCCGTGGCGCCCGAGGGCGACCAGGGACTCGCCGTCCCCCTGCCGCAGCCGCGAAAGCAGCGCCGCCCGCGTGTCCGGGTTCAGGTGCCCCAGCTCCCGCACCACGCCGAGCGCGGTCTGCAGGGCCTGATCCGCCAGGCGCGCCCCGGTCTCGACGCCGAGCTTCGCGAGGTCCGGCCGGGAGGCCAGGCGGCGGGCCAGCACCCGGGCCATCACATCCGCGTCCTCCCCGAGGGCCACCGCCGCCCGCGCCACGGCCTCGGCGTCGAGCTGATCCAGCAGGCCGTCGAGCAGCTCGGAAAACACCGCCACGAAGGCGGGCTCCTCCAGCCCCAACGTGGCGCTGCCGCGGTGCAGGGCGTTGACCGTCTGCGCCGCGTCTCCCAGCAGCCGGGCCGCCGCGCCCAGGTCCAGGGCCCGCAGCACGTTGAACACCGCGCTGGCCAGCACCTCGTCGGGCAGCTCCAGCCGCGCCACGGCCTGCTCGGCCAGGCCGAGGCCGTCGTTGAGCACGTGCGGCACGAGCCCCACCAGGTTGGCGATGGCGACGGGATCGGAAAGCAGCCGCGCCAGCACCGGCTCCACGGCGGCCCGGCCCCGGCCAGACAGGTACAGGAGCGCCTCGCGCAGCCGCCCGAAGTCCACCTCATCGAGCAGCGCGTCCCAGTCCACGCCCCGCGCCTCGGCCCGCGCCTCGGCCCGCGCCTCGGGCCGCGCTCCGCCCAGCGCTCCGCCCAGCGCCCCGGGCCGCGCTCCGCCCGGCGCCTCGGGCCGCGCTCCGCCCGGCGCCTCGGGCCGCGCTCCGCCCAGCGCGCCGGGCGCGTCGCGCCGCACCGTCAGCACGAGCTCGCAGACCGCGTTGAGCGCCCCCGCGGCCCGGCGCGCGTCCAACCCACCGGCCCAGGCGCCCAGGGCCGCTTCGCGCTGGTCCGGGGGCAGCTCCGCCAGCGCCACCGACACCCCGGCCACGCCCTCGAAGGCGAGGTTGAGCACGCCGGGCAGGGCCTTGCCCAGCAGCGGCGCCCACACCCGGGGCAGCTCCCGCAGAGGCTCGCGCCGAAGCTGGGCGGCGAGCTGGCCCAGGTAGGCCTCCATCAGCGGCGCGGGCAGCCGCCCCAGCTCCCGGCCCAGGGCAACCAGGCTGTGGGCCACCTGCTCGGCCACCGCGGGGCCGGCGCTGCTGAGCGAGAGCCACAGCGCCGGATCGGCGCGCAGGGCCGCCTTCACCAGGGCGGGACCTGCGCCCTGCGCCCCGCCCTGCCCCAGCTCGCCGAGCTGCAGGCTCAGGATCTCGCGCAGGGCCGGCGTGGCCAGCACCTCCCGCAGCACCGCCGCGGCCACGCTTTCGGCGCCCGAAGGCTCGCGCTCCACCGGAGCTCGGTCCGCTGCGTCGCTTTCCAGCGCGCCGGTGTCCAGCGCGCCGGTGTCCAGCGCACCGGCGGGGTCCGGTCGGTCGGGATTCTGCGGTGTGCTCTTTGGATCGGCCATGGCTACTCCTCGAAGCCTTCCCGGCAGGCCGCCGCCAGGGGCCGCACCAGGCGCTGCATGGTCTGCGGGTGGCTCCGCGAGAGCGCCCGGATCCCGTCGGCCAACCGCTGGGCCGGATCTGGCCGTGCGGGCGAGCGCGGCGCTCGCCGCCGGCGCGCCGGTGAT
>CAYFWA010000115.1:0-12160 GCA_964346625.1 uncultured Myxococcales bacterium | reverse complement strand
CCTAAGTCCCGGAACCGAGTAGAAACGACCCTTGGTGTAGTCTACCGGGGGGGCCCTGTCAAGCAGACCCCGCCACCCGCCGGCGACGCTGCGAGCCCTTGGAGTTACAGGGAAATGACCGGGCTGCTGTCGAAAAGCCCCACCGGGTCGTCTCGCCGACGCTCCGGCAGGGCCTGGTCGGGGCCGGGAGCTTCCCGGGCTGAAGCGCGGCCAGAGCGCGGCCAGAGCGCGGCACAGACGCGAAAGTCCGCCCGCTTACTTGAGATCCGGCCTGGGGTGTACTAATCTTCGAGTGATCCGGAAGAGATCCGTGGTGATCCCCATTTGGTGGGCGATCCGTCATCGGAGGCGTACATGTGCTTGTCCTATCGTAACGTTCCCTTGCGAGGCGTGTGCCTCCTGTCGGTGCTCGTGGGAGCCATGGTTCTTGCTCCAGCCTGCGTTCTGGACTTCCCCGAGGAGTGGCTCACCGAGAGCTGCGGCGACGGGGTGGTGGACGAAAACGAGGAGTGTGACGACGGAGACACGTTTTCGGGCAATGGCTGCAGCGAGGTGTGCGAGGTGGAGCGCGGCTACTACTGCGAGGGCGAGCCCAGCGACTGCGACACCCGCTGCGGCGACGGCGTGGAGGCGGGAAACGAGGAGTGCGACGACGGCAACACCGAGGGCGGCGACGGCTGCTCGCCGAGCTGCCGGCTCGAGACCGGGGACTGCGGAGACGGCGTGATCGACGCCAGCGACGAGTGCGACGACGAGAACACCTCCGGCGGCGACGGCTGCAGCGCCACCTGCCAGGTGGAGAGCGGCTGGGAGTGCACCGGGGCTCCGTCGGTGTGCGAGCCGGTGTGCGGCGACGGCGTGCGGGTCACCGGAGAGGCCTGTGACGACGGAAACCTGCAGGCGGGCGACGGCTGCAGCGCGGTGTGCCGGGTGGAGCACGGCTACGCGTGCACCGGGACGCCCTCGAGCTGTGTCACCGTATGTGGAGACGGCCTGGTGGCCAACGTGGAGGGCTGCGATGACGAGCAGGACCCCCCGCAGGCCGGCGACGGCTGCGACGCCAACTGCGAGGTGGAGAGCGGCTGGAGCTGCGCCGGGGAGCCGAGCGTCTGTACGCCGGACTGTGGCGACGGCCTCATCAACGGGGTGGAGACCTGCGACGACACCAACATCGCCCCCAACGACGGCTGCGATGGGAGCTGCCAGATCGAGAGCGGCTGGGACTGCACCGGGGAGCCGAGCGTCTGCACCGTGATCTGCGGCGACGGGATCATCATCTCGGGCCACGAGACCTGCGACGACGACGATACCGACCCCGGGGACGGCTGCGACGGGAGCTGTGAGACCGAGACCGGCTGGAGCTGCACCGGAGAGCCGAGCACCTGCACCGAGGACTGCGGCGACGGCCTGCTGGTGGGCGACGAGCTGCTCAGCGGAGGCTGTGACGACGGAAACACCGACCCCGGGGACGGCTGCGACGGGAGCTGCCAGGTGGAGACCAATTTGCCCTACACCTGCACCGGGGAGCCCAGCGTGTGCGAGATCGACTGCACGGTGGTGGAGGCCCTGATCCCGCAGTCCGGCTGCGATCCCAGCGAGATGTGTACCGTGGATCGAGACGCCCAGACGGTGACCTGCGTCGCCGCTGGCACCACGGCGCACTACGATCCGTGCACCGGCTTTGGCCAGTGCGCGCCCGGCGCCTACTGCCTGAACACGGTGACCCAGGGCCAGTTTTGCGCTCCCTGGTGCGAGACCAGCACCGACTGCGCCCCCGACGGCTTGTGCCTCTATCAGTTCGACGCCAGTGACACCGGCGGTGGGGAGATTGGCCTGTGCTCGCCGTCGGATGACTGCGACGCCACCGCCGGTGGAACGGCGGCGGGCTGTCAGAGCGGCGACGGCTGCTATCTGCTTTCCGCGGGCACCTATTGCTTCGAGGCAGGCAGCGTTGCCGTGGGGGATCCGTGCGCGAGCCTGGACGACTGCGTCGTGGGCGCCAGCTGCATCAACACCGGTGGCGGCAACGAGTGCGTGGAGATCTGTACGCTGCCCAACGGTACCTGCGACGCGGGGGGTAGCTGCGCGAATACGCTCGGCGATCCGACGTATGGCACCTGCCAGTAGCCACGCGCCAAGGTTGGTCTTATGAGTAAGCCCCCGCCCCCACCCCCCATCCCCGGGTTCGGCTCGTCGGCCGCGGCCAAGGGGGAGCCCGCCAAGGGCGGCAACGGCCAGTCCGACGCGAGCATCGAGGAGCTCGACAGCGGCCTGCTGGAGATGGTGTCCGACGCCGAGGGCGACGAGGCGTCGGACACCGATCCCCGCCACACGGTGCAAGGGGTCGGCGCGGTGGGAACGCCCCCCTCTCAGCCCTCGCAGCGAAAGGCCCGGGGCGGCGCGGCGAGGCGCCCCGAAGAGAACACCCCCGTGCGCGAGCACCCCGAGGTTGCCCCCGCCGCGCGGGAGGAGGCGCCCCGGGTCGACCGGTTGGCGCCCATCGTCGACGAGAAGAACAAGAAGAAGGAAAAGGAGCCCCAGGTCCAGAAGATGCCCCTGGAGGGGCGGCGCTTCGGCCGCTTCGAGCTCTTGCTGGAGATGGGCTCGGGGGGCATGGCCACGCTGTATCTGTCGCGCATCCGCGGCCCCCAGAACTTCGAGAAGCTCATCGCCATCAAGAAGATCCACGATCACCTGTCCAAAGAGGACGAGTTCGTGGAGATGTTTCTGGACGAGGCCCGGATCTCGGCGATGATCCACCACCCCCACGTCGTCCAGATCTTCGACCTCGGCTCCATCGAGGGGGCGTACTTCATCGCCATGGAGTACGTCCACGGGCAGGACCTTTCGCAGATCCTGCGGGCCGCGATCCGGTCGCGCAACGAGTCCTTTAGCTGGGCCTACGCGGCGCGGCTGGTGGCCGACACCGCGGCGGGGCTGCACGCCGCCCACGAGCTCAAGGACGCCGAGGACAACCCCATCGGGTTGGTCCATCGGGACGTTTCGCCCCAGAACATCCTGGTTTCCTACGATGGGCACGTGAAGGTGGTGGACTTCGGCATCGCCTACGCGGCCGAGAAGATCAGCCAGACCGGGGTGGGCACCCTCAAGGGCAAGGCCTCCTACATGTCGCCCGAGCAGAGCCGCGGACAGCGCGTGGATCGCCGCTCGGACGTGTTCGCCCTGGGCATCCTGCTGTTCGAGAGCGTCTGTCTCAAGCGGCTGTTTCGCGAGGAGAACGAGGCCGCCACGCTGCTGCGGGTGGGCGCGGCGGACGTGCCCCGGCCCCGTTCCATCCGGCCGGATGTCCCGGCGGAGCTCGAGCGGATCATCCTCAAGGCGCTGGCCAAGGAGCCCGACGGCCGGTTCGCCACCGCGGCGGAGCTGCAGGGCGCCCTGGAGCAGCTCCTGGTGTCCAAGGGCAACGTGGTGGGGCCAGCGCAGCTCGCCCAGCTCATGGACGAGCTGTTTCACGATCGCAAGCGGATCCGCGACGGCCAGATCCGCGAGGTGGCGGCCCGCCCCACCACCAACGTGGGGCAGGCCATCGGCATGTCCACCACCACCGTGACCCAGCTCGACTCGCTGCACGAGGCCGAGGACGGCCCTTCCCGCCGGTGGGTCAAGCCGCTGGTCATCGCCTTGGTGGTGGCCGCCGCCGTGGCGTTGGGCGGGGTCCTGGGCCTGCCCTACCTGCGGGGCGGCGGAGCGGCCGACCGTGAAAAGGGCTCGGGTGACGCCGGGGCCATGACGCCGCCGGCGCGGCGCCCGGCCATGCGCTCCATGACCGCGGTCCCCCTGCGACCGCCGCCCCGGCGACGCGAGGCCCCCGAGCCGGAGAAGGTGCTGCTGCAGATCAAGATCCGGCCCCCGGGGGCCAAGGCCCAGATCCTGTTTCGCGGCAACGAGTACCGGCAACACGAGCTGGAGCTGCTCGTGACGCCCCAGGACTCTCCCGAGGTGGTGCGGGTGGAGGCTCCCGGGTACTGGCCGCTTTCGCGGCACATCACCGTAAACGCCAAGACCAAGCTGAAGCACGAGTTCGAGCTGAAGCGGATTCCCCGGCGGATCCGCATCCGCCGTCCGCCGCGGCGCCGCCCGCCGGACGACGATCTGAAGCTGCTGCCCGACTGAGATGCAACCCGGCCTGCGCCGGCGTCGCCCTCCGTGGGGTCCAGCGCCGTTATCAGGAGCGAGCCAACCCATGAGACATTGGATCCTCGGTCTGGTGATGATCTCCATCGCCCTGAGCGTGCCCTCCCGGCCCGCCGTCGCGCAGAAGTACGTCCCGCGGGCCAAGAAGCGCAAGGCGCGCGGGCTGCAGAAGCGGGCGGTGCGGGCCTATCGCCGCCACCGCTACAAGCGGGCGGTGAGCTACTTCAAGCGGGCCTTCAAGGTCTGGCCGCGGCGAGAGCTGAACTTCAACATCGCCCTTTGCTACGGGCGGATGGGCAAGAAGATCCAGGCGGTGACCTACCTGCGCCGGTTCATCAAGGACGCCTCCGCCCGGGAGCTGCGCTCCATCCCCAAGTGGCTGCGTCAGATCCAGCAAGAGGTGGCGGTGGTGAGCATCCAGGGCCCCGAAGGGGCCGAGGTCACCATGGACGGCAAGCCCATGGGCACCGTGCCCCTGGAGCGGATCATCATGCCGGGGATGCATCTTTTCGTGGTCAAAAAGCCGGGGGGCAAGCGCATCGCCAAGCGCGACTGGGACGTCACCCCCGGGCTGCGCAAGGTCTGGGAGGTCATCGAGGCGCGCCCGCGGCCCCGGCCCGATCTGCGCCCGCGGCCCCGACCGCGCCCGCGACCCCGGCCCGTGCCGCGCCCCGTGCCGCCCCCCCCCGAGCCCAAGCCGGTGCACCTGGCGGTGACCCTCACGACGGGCGCCCTGGCCTTGGCCCTGGCGGGCGCCGCCATCGGCACCGGCGTCAAGGCGCAGTCGCTGCGAGATGACTACGAGGCCGAACCCACCCGCCAGACGCGCGAGGACGGCATCCTGATGCGCAACACCACCAACGGGCTGTGGGGCGCCGCCGCGGCGGTGGCCGTCACCGCCGGGGTGCTGGCCATCTTCACCCAGTGGACGGCGGTTCAGGAAAAGAGCGCGTCCACGCCGCGGCTCGGGGTGGGAGTCCGGCCGGGTGGGGCGTCCGTGTCCATCACCGGCCGGTTCTGACAACGCTGATTGCGGCCGCGCACCGGCCGGTTCTGACAACGCTGATTGCGGCCGCGCACCGGTCGGTTCTGACAACGCTGATTGCGGCCGCGCACCGGCCGGTTCTGACAACGCTGATTGCGGCCGCGCACCGGCCGGTTCTGACAACTCTGACAACGGCCACGCACCGGCCGGATCCGAGGTCCGGCCGCGGGAGTAGCCACCGGTGGCACAGCAGCCCATCCAGCAGAAATACAAGGTCATCAAGAAGCTCGACGCCGGCGGCATGGCGGAGGTGTTCATCGCCGACGCCGTGGGGGTGCAGGGCATCGTCAAGCGGGTGGCCATCAAGCGCATCCTGCCGTCTTTGGCGCCCAACAAGAAGTTCGTGGCGATGTTTTTGGACGAGGCCCGGGTGGCGAGCATGCTCAGCCACGCCAACATCGTCCAGACCTTCGACGTGGGAGAGTCCGAGGGCTCCTACTTCATCGTCATGGAGTTCGTGGACGGCACCAGCCTCAAGCACCTCATCGAGCATCGCACCGAGCGGGGCAAGCGTATCCCCATCGGGTCGGCCATTCGGTTCATCATCGAGGCCTGCAAGGGGCTCGACTACGCCCACAACGCGGTGGACGTGCGCCAGCGGCCGCTGGGCATCGTGCACCGCGACATCAGCCCCCCGAACCTGCTGGTGTCGGTGCGCGGTGAGGTGAAGGTCGTGGACTTCGGCCTGGCCAAGGCGGCCTCCCAGCTCGAGGTCACCGATCCCGGCGTGGTCAAGGGCAAGTTTTCCTACCTCGCGCCCGAGGCGGTGATGGGGCTCGAGGTGGATCATCGGGCCGACATCTTCGCGCTGGGCATCATCCTGTGGGAGATGCTCACGGCCAAGCGGCTGTTTTACGGGGAGAACGAATATCAGACGGTCCAGCTCGTGGAGCGGTGTCACATCCCGCCCATCACGGCCCTGAACCCGCAGGTCCCCCCGGCCCTGGACGACATCATCTACAAGGCTCTGGTCAAGGATCGAGGCCTGCGCTACCAGCAGGCCGAGGAGTTCGGCGACGCGCTCAACAACTTTTTGTACGCCGCGGGCATCAAGGGCACCACCAAGGACATCGCCGCCCTGGTGCGCGAGGCGCAGGGCCTCGGGGAGGCCCGCTCCGACGGGGAGGCCAACCTGGCGGACCTGCTGGTGGAAGAGGAGCTGCTGGCCGGCTTCACCCTCGAGGAGCGCCCGCCCCAGGGCGACCTACCGGAGCTTTCCGGCGAAGCGGTGGATACCCGGGACTGGATGTCCGATCTGGGCGAGGACTTCGATCTGATCCCCGACGCCTCGCCGCCGAGCATGGGCGAGCAGGCCGCCGCCGGCACCCCCGCGCCGCCGCCCGCCCACGGCGCCTCCGAGGACGCCCCGCCGGATGCGGAGGCGGGCGACAAGCGCTCCACCGGTCTGCTCAAGCGGCTGTTCGGCGGCGGCGAAAAGGGCAGCGGGTAGCGCCCGCCACCGAGTCGGTGCAAGAGGACGCCGCGCGGCTCGAGGCCCTGCTGCAGGAGCACGGCCCCCGGCTGCCCCCTGGGGCGGTGCGGATCCGCCCCCTGGGGCGGTGCGGATCCGCCCCCTGGGGCGGTGCGGATCCTGCTCTACCACCGCCCCGATCTGGCCGGACGCACCCCGGGCATCGACCTGTACCTGTGCGGCCACACCCCCTGTGCGGCCACACCCCCTGTGCGGCCACACCCCCGGGGGCCAGATCCGCCTGCCCTTGCTCGGCCCCCTGGTCACCGCCTCGGACGCGCCCCGCCGCCTGGCCGCGGGCACCCACCGCGTGGGGGACACCTGGCTGCACACCGGCCGGGGCCTCGGCCTCGAAGGCCTCGGCGTCCCCCGCCTCCGCTTCTGGTGCCCGCCGGAGCTCACCCTGGTGGAGCTCACCAGTTCCCAGAGGGTCAGTTCACGCAGGTCCCCGGAGACGGCGCCGGGTTGACGCTCCACTGGTCGGTGCTCAGGTCGCGCTGGATCGACTGGCCGGCCGGGGCGGCGTCCACGTGGGGGGCCGGGGTGGCGCCGTAGGCGTCCAGCAGGTTGCTCGCGTTGCTCGCGCCGTAGATCACGGCGTCCAGCGGCACGGTGACCGCGGTGACCTCGCTGGCGTGGCGGGCAAACAGGGCGATGCCGTCGGCCACGCCGCCGTCGGCGTTTTCCAGGTTGAGGGACGCGCCACCGAGGTCGAGCGCCAGGAAGTAGGTGGGCAGGTGGTTCGACGCGTCGCTCTGGGGGCCGCCGATCACCACGCACTGCCCCGGGGCGAGGGTGCCGCTCAGATCGTGCAGCGCCGTGGTGTAGTCCGGACCGCCGAAGCCGAGGCTGAAGTCGCTCAGGTCCACCTCCACGAGGTCGGCGTTGGAGATCTCCACCCACTCCAGGCCGTCATCGGCGCCGCCGGCCACGTCGTAGAACACCTCCGAGAGCTGGAGCTGCGGCGGGAAGTCACCCACGAACAGGTCGTAGTCGCCGGCTTCGCCGGCCAGGGCGCTGTCCACCACCAGGTAGACGGTCTGCCCGCCGGCCGGCGCCCGGTAGTAGATCGTCTCGGCGCCGCCGCTGCCTGCGGCGTCGGCGGCCGCCAGGCAGGGGGCCCCGGCGCCGCAGCCCGGCCCGCTGAGCCACAGCAGGCCGTCCCAGCCCACCGGCGCCAGGCTGGCGTACAGCCACTGGCCCGCACCCAGGTCGATCCGATAGACCGCGTCCGGTCCCCCGGAGCCGCCCGCCAGGCAGCCGGCGGGCACGTCGAGGGCGTGGGTCCGGCTGGCAGTGGTGTCCGACACCACGGTGGTGCCGAACACGGGGATGGCGCTCGCGCAGTCGTCGCCCTGGACGAACACGTGGGTCTTTAGGGTGAAGGTGGTCCCGGTGGTGAGGGCGTCCACCACGAGATGGACCTGCTCGGCGTTGGCCGTGGCCGTGTAGTGGAGCACCTCTCGGCCGTTTTCCAGCGCGGCGTCGGCGCCCGCGACGCAGGCAGACGGATCGGCGCAGCCGTCGGTCATCACGTACAGCACGCCGTCCCAGCCGGGGTTGCCCGTGGGCAGCAGCGTGGCGGTGAGGGTCTCGTTCGCGTCGAGGGTGACCCGGTAGACCGCGTCGGGCCCCGGGGCGGCTCCGTTGATGCAGCTCGTGCCCACCGTGGGGTCGTAGTCGTTGGCCAAGCCGGTGAGGTCGCCCTGATGGGTGGCCGGCGTGGTGGGCAGCAGCGTGGGCAGGCTGCAGTCGTCGTTGCCCGCCTCGGTCAAGTCGAGGTCCAGGGTGAAGCTGCCGCCACCCCCGGCGGCCGCGCCGTCCACCACCAGGTACAGGGTCTCGGAGGCCACGTCGCTCACGTAGATCAGGGTCTCGGTTCCCCCGCTGCCCTGGCTGTCGATCCCGGTGCGACACGAGGCCTGGGGGTCGGCGCAGTCGCCGAGCAGGTACAGGGCGCCGTCCCAGCCCGCCGGGTTCAGCGTGGCGGTGAGCCGCAGGCCGTAGCTCAGCGAGATGGCGTAGACGCGATCCGGTCCGGGCACCGGTTGGGGGACGCAGCCGCTGCCGCCACCGCCACCGCTCGGATCGTAGTCGTGCACCATGGGCGCGGTGCTGGCCTGGACGCTGGTGGACTGGGTCACCCGGGGGGCGTCGGCGCACGTGTCCCCCGCCTCGGTGATGGTCACCTCCAGGGTGAAGGCGCCGGCGTCCGCGGCGTCGCGGCCGTCCACCACCAGGAAGTAGGTCCCCGTGACCCCGGCACGCAGCGTCACGGTCTCGACGCCCGCGGCCCCGCCGCTGCCGTCGCCGCTGTCCGCGCCCGCCAGACATTGGCTGGCCAGGTCCACGCAACCGCTGGTGACGTATAGCGCCGCGTCCCAGCTCGCCCCTGGGGTCACGGTGGCGGTGAGGCGCTGGCCGGCCTGCAGGTCGAGCTGGTAGACCCGATCGGGCCCGAGCGCCGGTTGCCCGGTGCAGCCCTGGCCGCCCGGATCCAGGTCGGCGGCCGCCCCGCTGGTGTCGCCCAGGGTGACGCCGGTGCCCGACAGCGGCAGGGCGCTGGCGCAGCGCTCCCCACTCAGGGTGCAAAAGGCGCCGCCGCTGCAGCTCGCGTCTGCGCAGTCGAGGTCGCCGTTGCAGTCGTTGTCCACCCCGTCGCCGCAGTTGCTCTCCGTGCCCGCGCCGTGGGGACAGACGCAGCCGCCCCCCTGGCAGAGCAGGCCGTAGGGGCCGCAGGCCGCGCCCTCGCAGTCGGGGTCGGCGCAGTCGAGGCTGCCGTCCCCGTCGTTGTCGAAGCCATCGTCGCAGGTGGCCTCGGCCGGCTCGCAGGGCGCCCCGGCAGCGCAGTCGGCGTCGGCGCAATCCGTCCCCCCGTCCCCGTCGTTGTCGAGGCCGTCGTCGCAGGTGACCTCGGGCTGCTCGCAACCGCCCACGCCGTCGCAGTCGGCGTCGGCGCAGTCGGTATCTCCATCGGCGTCGTTGTCCTGCCCGTCGGCGCACAGGGTCTCGCTCGCGCAGCCCGCCGCCCCGAAGCAGTCGGGGTCGGCACAGTCAGGGGCCCCGTCGCAGTCGTTGTCCGCGCTGTCGGCGCAGCTCTGCTCGGTGGTCTCCCCCCCCGGGCAGGCGCAGCCGCCCCCCTGACATTGCCGGCCGTGGGGGCCGCAGGCGGCGCCGTCGCAGTCGGCGTCGACGCAGTCGATGTCGCCGTCGGCGTCGTTGTCGAGGCCGTCGTCGCAGGTGGCCTCGGGCCGCTCGCAGTTTCCCACGCCGTCGCAGTCGGCATCGGCGCAGTCGATGTCGCCGTCGGCGTCGTTGTCGAGACCGTCGTCGCAGCTCACCTCGGGAGACTCGCAATCGTCGAGCCCGACGCAGTGCGGATCGGCGCAGTCGGTGAGCCCGTCGCCGTCGTTGTCCAGCCCGTCGTCACAGCGCGTCTCCGGGTAGCCGCAGTACACCGAGCCGTTGCAGTCCGAATCCGCGCAGTCGATGTCGCCGTCGCCGTCGTCGTCCAGCCCGTCGTTGCACACCAGCTCGTAGACGTCACACGGGGGGATCTGGGCGCAGTCGGCGTCCGCGCAATCCACCTCGCCGTCGCCGTCGTTGTCGCGCTCGTCGTCGCAGCTCGCCTCCACCGCCTCGCAGGCGCCGACGCCGTCGCAGTTGGGGTCGGCACAGTCGATGAGCCCGTCGCCGTCGTTGTCCGCCCCGTCGTCGCACGCCGTCTCCACCTGGCCCTGGCAAACCGTCAGCCCGACGCAGTCGGGATCGTTGCAGTCGGTGAGCCCGTCGCCGTCGTTGTCGCGCTCGTCGTCGCAGCTCGTCTCCACCACCTCGCAGGCGCCGACGCCGTCGCAGTTGGGGTCGGCACAGTCGATGAGCCCGTCGCCGTCGTTGTCCGCCCCGTCGTCGCAGGCCGTCTCCCGCCGTCCCGCGCAGCTCGGATCCGCAACGCAGTCCGAGTCGTTGCAGTCCACGAAGCCGTCGCCGTCGTTGTCCTGCTCGTCGTCGCAGTCCTCCACGCCGGCGTCGCCCGGCGGCTGATTGCCGTTATCGTTATCGTTGCCGTTATCGTTGCCGTTATCGTTCGCCTGGTTCTGTCCGCCGTCGTCGTCCCCGCAGGCAGGACCGAGCGCACACGCCAGGATCCCCGTGAGGCAACACAGCAACAGAAAGCGTTTTCTCCGGTCGGTGCGCATGGGCTCGAGTCTCCAGGTTAGGGTTCGTGCAAGAATAACTTCGAAGCACCGAGGCCGACGAGGCGCCCAGCCCGCAAGGAGCGAGGAGGGCGAATACACTGTCGTATTTAACCGACGAGCGACGCCGCGGGCTGGGATGGATCGGCGGCCGAATGCCGAAGTTATTCTTGCACGAGCCCTTACACTGTAGCGCGGCGAGTGTCGCTTTCACAAGCGACGGGCTCATCGCGGCACGACCGGTCCCCAGGCGGTCGTGGTCGACACCGCGGCCAGGCCCGGCGGCGGGCGAGCCGTCGATCCGCCGGGGACCCACCGAGAACGTGAACTCCGGGCCAGATCTGGCTACAGTGCCGGGCATGGCCAGACGCCGCGGTGACAGCGGACGCACGCGCAACGCCTCCAGCGAGGCGGCGCGGCAGCGGAGCGTGCGGGCCTACCTGCGGCAGCGGCCCAACTGGGCCACGGAGCTGATGTTCGTGGTGCCGGTGCTGCTTTTGTATCAGGTGGGCACCATCTTGACGGACCAGCGCAACGGGGTGGACTGGGTCACCACGCTCGTGTTTCGGCTGCGGGCGCGCTCGGAGCAGGGCTTTTTGGTGTTTTCCGTGATCGTCCTGGGCGTGGTGGCGGGGCTGTATCTGCACCTGCGGCGCCGGCAGCGGTTCCAGCTCCGGATGCTGGGGCCGGTGCTGCTCGAGAGCGGGGCGTACGCCTTGGTGATGGGCAACGCCATCGTGCTGGTGATGATCCAGCTTTTGGGGCTGCAGCCGCCGTCGGTGACTCTTGGGTCCTTGGCTTTCTGGGCCCCCGACCCCGGGGCGGCGGCGATCGCTGCCGGCGGGCTGGCTGCCGGCGGGCTGGCGGCCGCCGGGCCGGTGCTCACCGTGGGGGAGCAGTGGAGCGTGGCCATGGTGCTTTTCATCTCGGCCGGGGCCGGGCTGCACGAGGAGCTGGTGTTTCGGGTGCTGCTGTTCGGGGGCCTGCTGGCCCTGCTGCGGCGGGGGCTGTCGGTGGGGCCGGCGCTTTCGCTGCTTTTCGCCCTGGCCGTGAGCGCGGCGCTGTTTTCCTACGCCCACCACCTGCCCCCGCACGGCGAGCCCTTCACCGGGTTCGCCTTCGTGTTCCGGCTGCTGGCCGGGGTGGTCTTCGGGCTGCTTTACCACCTGCGGGGCTTCGCCACGGCGGTCTACACGCACTTTCTATACGACGTGCTGGTGCTCGGGGTGTGGAGCTGAGGTACACGTTCAGGGGGGATGTCCCATCCCCCCTCGCCCCGAAAAAGCGCGGTTT